>DVOH01000039.1 GCA_018713745.1 Candidatus Stercoripulliclostridium merdipullorum
TCTTCGGGAATATTGTCAAGACTGCTGGAGACGATGTTCTTGCTGAGAATCTTGACCTTGACCGCATACGTCTGCGTGCTGTCGACGATGACCTCTTTGCCGTCCTGAACGGCGGTCGTCTTGAGGTTACCGTTGCGGAAGGTATAGAAGACTTCGTAGACGGGATGCGACAGCGCGTTGGGATCGTAGGTTGCAAGCTGGCTTGCGTCGACACCGACGACTTCCCAGGATGCGATGTCACCCGCAGGGGTCGTTGCCTTGAACGCCTTGATTCCTTCCATCATCGCCTTGACGTTGTCGTGACGGAGGGGATCGATTTCGATCGTACCGTCGATAACACCGCCGTTGCTGTTGTCGATTTCGGCAGAACCCATAATACTGTTAAGGTTGACGATGGAGCGATCCAGTACGGGAACGCGGATATAAATCGTCTGCATCGGGCTGCTGGAGCCGAAATACGCGCCGTCTTTGTCAACGCTGCGACGGTATCCGTAGCGCAACGAAAGCAGAACGTCGCCGCCGTTGTAGGACACTTCTTTGGGGATCAGCGAACCGTCTTTTTCGTAAGCGTCGGGATCGTAGAATCCGAGTTTGCCGTCGGTCTTTTCGCCCCAGGTGACGTCGTTGAAGACATAGCGCTTGAGGAGATAATCGCGCGTTTCGCCGTTGATTTCGAATTGCTGATATTCCCCTTCGGAGTACGTTGCGTAACGCATCTTCGCCGCATAGGTGAAGATCGTCGGCAGATCGGCAATATAATCTCCGATATTGGTGAAGGTCAGCGGATCGATGGTCGGGATTTCGATGGCGGGCTTGTCGTTTGCCACCTCTTCCGTTCCTTCGTCGTTGAGTTTCAGCGTGCTGGAGGGATCGACGATCATTCCGCCTTCGACGACGGCTTCGATCTTGGTGACGACGCCGTTGACTTTGCCGTAAGTCTGATTGCCGCAGTAGCCGATGATGTAGCTCTTCTTATCGGTTTCGGTGGCGTTGAACTTGACCATACTGAGATCCCAGTACATTTCGATCCCGGTCGAACCCGTCGAGGTTCCGTCGTTGAATACGGCAAGATTCCGGTTGGGCAGAATTTCTTTGATATCGTCGACGATATAATTGCCGTCGTTGCCGATGTTGTGACGGACGCCGCCCTGTTCGTTTGCCCACGTTCCGCCGTAAGCGGTGAAGTCGAGCGGGTTGTAGGGATCGTGGAAGACCACTTTATCGGGCGGGAGCATCGGGGTCGTCGTCATGGGACCGTTGGTCGGTTCGCCCTTGACGAAATCGTTGAGCGAAATCGACTTGACGACGCGCAGGCGCAAACCGCTGTTGGCGATATCGAGTTCCAGGAACTGGTCGTCTTTTGCCGACAACGAGTCTCTTGCCGCAAGCGCTTCTTTATCGGTACTGTCCTCGTCCTTCTTGGCGATGACCGCGGCGTCGCCGAACTCGAAGTCCTCGGTATCGAAGTGCCCGTATACGTCACGAACGTACAGCTTGGCGATCAGGTATTTTTCGATGACGCCGTTGTTGTTGACGTATTCGTAATCGTTGATGATCAGATAAGAATTGGTTACGTTGCTCTTGATCCATTTCTGGAGCATTTCGTGCGTGGCAAGATCGTCCGCCATCACGGAACCGTCGCGGTTGTAGCGAACCATATCGGCGCGCATCACCGTCGCGTTGGGCATCCACGACCAGTTCTTAACAATCATCTGACCCTTGCGGTTGCCTTCGACTCGTTCGTGCGGGAAGGTTGCCCCGTTCAGGAACAGCACGATCCGCTCGAGAACGGCGTCAACGTTGTGGTTAAGGGTGATCTTGGCGTAGGTCGACTTGTCGTAATAGTCGAATTCACGCGCATAGCCCGACTGCTGATTGCCGTAGTCGTCCACCACCGGCACCGCCGATTGTCCCGTCACGGTCGGCGTCCCGTACAAAACGCCCGTCTCTTGGAGATAACTCTTGACGTTGTAGTTCTCGGTTCCCGTCGTATCTTTCATGGTCGATCCGAGCGGGCTTCCGTTGAGGTTGATATGGGATACCATATTGTAAGCGAACGGGATGGGCAACAGGTGCGAAACCAAACGCGTCGCCATATCGATGATGCCGTCAAGGAAGTCGATTCCCGAAATAACGCCTTGCACAATCGTAATCAGATTCGCGCTGACGTCGATTTTTCCACTGGTCAGAACGGCGTTGAGCGCGGCGCTGATAAACCCTGCCGTCAGCATCTCCTGCGCGCCGTAAACGTTACGCCAATACCGCTCTTCACCCGTCAGCGATTCGCCCGTCCAGATCGTCATTGCGGCGTCGGAATAGACATAGTCGTAGATCTTATGATCGTCCGTTTCGTCAAACAGTCCCTGATACCGCAGAATCTCGATATCGTCGGAATCGGTTCCTTCCGGAATCGCGGCGAGGTCGGCAATGGTATATTGCTGGTCGCGGCTGATGGGCGAAATACCGATCAACGGATAAATCATATTGTAAAGCGATCCGAGCGCGCTTGCGATCAGTTCTCCGTTGAGCCAGACTTCGAAGTAATGTACGCTGTTGTAACGATCTTCGGCGCCGCCTTCGTATCCGTTGACATAGTTGTTCCAGGGATAGAAGATCAGCTTGCCTTTTTCGTCGAGGTATGCTTCCTGACCGCTACCGACACTCGGGAGCAAACCGCCGATCGTCGGGATCAAGCCGATCAAGCCGTTGATGGCATTGGCACCCATTTGTTTACCGTAGTCATACAACGTACGCGGAATTCCGTCTTCGGTATAGCCCGGAACGCTGGGGTCGAGCTTATCGCTGCTGTTTGCGTCAAGCACGTCTGCGCCGAGGCGGAGTCTGACGCCTTGGATCACGCTGGGATTTTCGACTTCGATCAGGTTGGTGATCCATTGCGGTTTCGTCCGCTGTACCAGCGTAATGACGCCGACATCCTTGGTGTGATCGGATGCGCGCATCGTCACCGTAACGGAATCGAAGTTTTCGTAAACTTTACTGCGGAATTTGAGGGTATAGCTCTTATTGAACGCCAGATCGCCCACCGTAAAGTATCCCGTTCCGAGCAGACCGTTGGGGTCATCGGAGGTCCGTTTTACAAAGTAGTCCCGCGGCGTGTTCATCATAACGCGCGTCGTGACGCCGTCGGCGTTCTTTTCGGTGTCGATCGTCGTCCCGTCAAAGCTGTCGGACTGACGGATGGTTCTGCCGCCCGACTCCAGCCACAGTTCGACGTCCGAACCGATGGGCTTGGCTTCCGCCTGCTTGATGACAAGAACGGTTTCTTTGTTCTGCGAGAGATAGCGCACTTCGATGATCGCGCCCGTGCCCGAAGCGGTACGGATGGCGTGATACAGTTCAAACGATCCCACGCGTTCGAATTCGTACCCGTAGCCGCCGAGCTGACTGATCAAAGTGTTATACGTTGTGGTATCGTCAGTACCGAACTTGACGTAATAAGCATTGTTTGCCGTACCGTAGCCGTATGCGTCGGGACGGAGGTTGTTGTTGGCAAGGACCGTCGTCAGGCGGCTGTCGATCGTTGCGACAAAGTCTTGCCAGGCGCCGTTGTACGCTTCGCCGCCCGCCTGTTTGAGCATGTCGGCATAGCTCATTTCGGTTCCGTTCAACAGGTATTCGTCGGCGATGACGATCAATCTGCCGGTCAGCGTTCCGGTGGTGACGGGACCCGCCTCCTGGAAGTTCAGCGTGATCACCTGGTTGTCCGAAGCCGCCGTCGCGGTCTTGGACAAACCGTTGGAGGTGCTGATCCGGAAAGAACCTTCGCGCACGTTGTGCAGGACGAAGCGATAGCTTCCGTCGCTGCCGGTGGTGACGACGTTGCCCTTTTCGTCCTTGATCGTCTGTCCGTTGTATACGAACGTAACGCCTGCAAGGCCTGCGCCCGTATGGTTGGTGACTTTACCGGCGACCGTAATATTATCGTAGAACTCGATCCGCTCGTCGGGGAGTTCGAAATTGTAAACACGGGAGGGTCCGTTGGAGTAGTGAACCACTTCGATTTCGGCAGATACGGTATCGTATCCGGGCGCGCTGATCTGAGCGCTGTGCTTGTCTGCGGGCAGATTGATCAACGCATAATTACCGTCTTTGTCGGTTGTCGTCGTAAAGTTGCCGACTTTAACGGTAGCGCCCTGGATGGGATTGCCTTCAACGTCCTTGACCGTACCCGAAATGCTGCCGTATGCCTGAGGCGCTTCGTCCCCGCCGAGGAGCGAGCCCAGCAACTCGGGCAGATAAAGTGACAGCGGAAGCGGCACCCCTCCGCCCATCAAATCGTCGATAATCTTACCGACTTTCAACGGGTTGCCGTACCCCGAAAGGTTGCCGATCATTTCGGCAATCAAGTCGGCAACCAGTTCGCCGACCAGGGCGTTGATGAGCTGGGCGACCAATTTTCCGAGCGTTCCGCCCAGTCCCGGCATAATCAGATTGCCGAGCTGTTCGCCGATAAACGGCAGTGCCTTGTCAAAAATCCACTCGACGACGGCGCTTAGGTCGATCACCAACAGATTTTCGAGGGAGAGATACAGCTGATGCGCGCGGATAAAGGCGGCAGCGCCCATGGGCGTCCACTTGTCGCGGTTTTCGATGTTGTTGAAGTCGTCGTATCCGTAAACGGCGGTCAGCTGATCGAGGGCAAGGCGCACGATATTGTCGCTGCTCTTGGTCGCGGCGATGCGCAAACGACGATAGGCATTGCTCATCATCTGCGGGGTAAAGGTATTGATGCCCCACTTCTTGAAGTCGAATTCGATGCTGCCGAGCGTAAACTTAACGCTGTAGGTGCTGGCATACCCTGCGTCGTCGTAGCCGAAATAAGTGGGTCCTACATAATTTTGATCGCCTCCGCTGAATGCGTCAAATCCCTGCGTACCGCCGGCGGCGAGATTACGCAGATACCAGTAATTGATTCTTCTTTCGTAGAAAATCTTGAAGTTGTCGAGATCGATGGTATCGAGCAAGGTTTGCGCGAGTGCCAGGATATCGGCGTTGAAGCTGGTACCGTCGGTGCTTTGTCCGAGGGTGATCCCGACGATGCCGCCATAGTTGGCGGTGCCGATTTCGGACTCGGAGAGACGGTATTGCTCAGCCCCCGATCCCAACACGATCTTGAACATATCTTGCGGAACGTTGACGGTAAGGTTGTTGCCCTGCGGATCGATTTTGATCCGGAGGTTCATGTTGTTCAGACCGTAAGAGATATTGGTCGAGAAGCGGATATCGGACAGAGCCGGCATCTGCATCCCGGTGATCTTGCTGAGGGCGTTGCTGATAAACGTCGTGCTGGGGTTGATGGTCAGCTCTTCGTTGCCGAGGAGAATGCGGATCAAACCGCTCTCTTCCGCGGTGCTTGCCCCGCCGACGCGAACGTTGCTGACATTGAAGGGAAGTACCCCGTCCGCTTCGCTGGCTTCGGCGAATGCCGCAGCGTTCTGCACGGTGGAATCATCGCCTTCGGCATCCGATCCGCCCGAGAACAAGCCGCCCAAAAGCCCCATGACGTCCAGACCGACGCCGGGCGTCAGAACGCCGCCCAGGAGATTGCCCAGTACGCCCATCAGATCGAGGCCGTTGATTGCGGCGCGGAACAAGCCGAGTCCCGAGAGGTCGGCATAAACGGCATTGTTGATCCCGAGGAAGTAGATGGCAAGCAAACGTTCTTCGTTGTACGTCAGCTCGATCAGCATCGTCGTCTCGGTCATGTCGGCAAGATTGGTGAAAATCTTAAGGCTGAGTCCGAACACCAGAATGCTGTCTTGCAGATCGAATTCAACCGTACCCGGAGCAATGCCGAGCAGCGACTCGATCAATCCTTCGAGGCTTTCCATCTGTTCGGACTTCTCGCCGGTTGCGATCTCGCCTTCTGCGGCATCCTCTTGATCTTTGACCGCCCGCGTACGGAGGCGAAGTTCCATATCGAGGCTGAGTGCCAGTTTGGAAATCGCGTCGATCGACTCGTAAGCAATGGTATTGCCTTCGGCGTCGGTTTCGGCATTGACATAGTATTCGCCGCGGATCCCGGGATCGAAGACCGATTGTCCTTTGGTGAAGTTATAAGCGATCGTGAAGGCTTTTTCGTACGGGGTATCGTCGGTAAGACGGATGACCAGACCGTACAGATCCTTTCCGTTGGGAAGCTCGTCCTTGGAGAAACCGATCTTCAGATCTTTGAACATCGGAATTCTGAAGTTTTCGTTGCCCGAAATCCCCGCGATCAGCGAATAAGCGAGCGCGCCGGTAATGGCAACGGAAAGCTCCTGATTGAGGCGCGACGTAATCAGCAGAAGGGGCGTTTCGATGTCGATATCTTCGAGATTGATTTCGCCGAGCACGGACTGCATCATCGTGTCGAAGGAAGGACGGGACTCGTAGTCCATATTCTTGGGTCCTTCGTAATCGGCAGGCGCGTTGAACACGTCGTCGGAGGCATTGGTGACGGCGGGCTGATTTTCTTCGGCGGAAGAGGAAGATCCGATCGAGCCGAGCAAATCCTTAACCAGCGATCCCAGCGGAATGCCTTCGAGCTTGACGGAAGGCAAGGTCAATCCGGACAGATCGACGTAAACGGTACCGTTTTCGACGCCGTCTGCGGTGTAGCCGCCGATGTAGCTGATCAGGGCGATTTCGTTGCCGTTATACTTGACGGACAGCTGAATCCTGACGTTGCTGAGATCGGAGAAATCGATAAATCCGCGCAAGGCAAATTCGAGCGAAATGTGCAGATCTTCCGCGGGTTGCAACGCAAGCCCGATGTCCATCCCGAGCAACGTGCTGATCGTTTCGGTCAAATCGAACAGTCCGCCGACGGTGTCGTCGATGGTCAGCTCGCTGACGACCTCGAAGAACCACTTGTATTCGTCAAGCGGCTTGAAGTTTTCGGCAAGATAGCTCTCGTAATTCTCGCCGAATTTGTCGGCAAAGAGGTTGCTTGCGCCGAGATTGACGTCGATATTGCCGACCTTGAGGTCGATGTTGAAGTTGGAATTGGTGTCGCTGAGCGCAAGAATCAGATCGCTGCCGATCAGCATCAAGGCGCCGGTCACGGGCGACACGCTGTTTTTGATCAAATGATAAGTAACGGTATTGCCGTTGTTGTCGGTATCCGACACCGAACTGCGGATATAACCGACGGCGGCAAGCTCGTCGAGATAGAGATAAAGGATTTCGTCGGTCACACCCGAGAAGATGTAGTATCTCGTATCTTTCGCCTTAGAATATCCGTTGTCGTCCAACGCGCCGTAACGGATGCGGGCATCCGCCATCCGGACGCCGAGGTCGGAATAGTCAAAGACGGGGAACTTCTCATCCAGCGCGTCAAGGTATTCCTTCGGCCAAATTCTGTCGATCGCGGGATACAGCGTCGCCGTGGGATCGGCAAGAATCTCGTTGTAAGCGGTCTTGAGATGCTCGGCGTCATACGGCGGATGATAGTCGATGGCGAAGTTGAAGTTGATATGGTTGTTGATATTGTCGAGTTCGAGCGAAATGTTGCCGACTTCGTTGAAGGGGAAGTTGAGCAGCTCCGTCAGAATGGTCTGCAGTGCCGTCTGCGCCACGACAAGGGTAATCTTACCTTTGGTGAAGCGCAGTGCGCTGAGCACCTGGGTAATCCACATGGCGTTGCTTTCTTCCACTTCTTCGCCCCCTACGCCTTCGTCGCCCGAAGCATCGCCTTCGTTCAGCGGTGCGCCGAGTTCTTTCATGGCGTTTTGGAGGATGGCAATATTTTCAGCCGAATCGCTTTGATTCTGCTGATTGTTCTTTTCTTCCTCTTCCTGACGCTCGAGTTCTTCGAGCCAGTCTTCGTAATTCATCGCGTCGTCGGTGCCGATCAGCTTGTTGAGGTTGAAGTTGATGAAGTTTTCGAAGACTTCGCTGTTAAGCTCGATGCCGTCGATGCCGAGATTGGGCGCACGCAGGAAAATCCGCGGACCGACCTCGGTATAATCGGGCTGATGGAGATTGCCCATAAAGTACAGTCCCATCGCCAGCTTGTTGTGATAGGCTTCGTCCTTTGCCGCCTGTTCGGCAGGCGTGGACTCGGGCATCGCGTCGATCAGACGGAGCTCGTCGCTCGAACAGGTATAGAACTCGATAAACGCATCCAGCGTCAGATACGTGAGATTACCTTTGAGCATCGAAGTCATATCGACGTCGATATTAAGGCGCATCGTCACGACGCCGCTCATCTGTTCGAGAACCTGAATATAGAACGCGGTATCGACCGATTCCATACTGAACAGATTGGACCAGTCGAGGATATAAGCAAAGAAGTCTGCCGAAAGCTCGATATCGGTGTTGACGTTGACGCGCCAGTTGACGTCGCGCGAGTCAAATGCCGAACTGAACAATGCCTGCAGCTCTTCGTCGTATTTGAGGTAATCGCGGTACTCGTCAAAATCTTTGCGCACGCCGCTGACCTTGGTACGGTCAAAGAACTTAAGGGTAATATCGTAGCCCGCGCCCGTAACGGTTTCGTTGGAACCGTCGGGATTGATTTCTTCCTGATCCTTGCGGACGTTGATCATAATGCTGAACGTACCGTCCTCGTCGAGGTGGAAGGGTGCAATGCTTGCCGAGTCGAAGATGCCCGAAATCAGCTTGTCGAAGTCGATTTCGGTCACGTCGATCGTCGCCTGACTGAGATCGATGTTGTCGAGAACAAATTCGATCACGCTGACAACGACCTCTTTGGTCAGGATCAGTTTGAAGCCCTCGGAGTTGAGGAGAATAATCGACTTGAGGATGTCGACGCCGTTTTGCCCTTCCCCGATTGCGCGGAACTGCGCCATAAAGGCATCTGCGGCGTTTTGGGGTTCCGCTTCGGGCGAATCGGGATCCTCGGAGGCATTGCCGCCTTCTTCGGGCTCGACGCCGAACATTTTGACCAACAATTCGGCGATTCCGAGATCCGCCATCTGGAAGGTGATTTCGGTGTCGTAGAGATTCAGCGTGATGTAGAGGATGTCGTCGACCATATACGCTTTGGCAAGCGTCTGTTCGAAGACTTCGCCCGTCACCGCGTCAATGATCTGATAAGTCAACGCGACTTCGCCGACCAGCGTCTGTTTCTGCTGTTCGGGATCACGCGACAGGAGGCGCTGGAAGTCGATGCCGAATTTGCCGTACAATCTCGCGTTGAGCGTTTCGTTGCCGCCGGCAAATTCGATGTCGGTATCGAACTTGGCATCGCTCATGTCGATCCCCGCCATCGTCAGAATATCGAAGATAACTTCGATGATATCGCCGATTTCCAGATTGCCGTCCTTCAGATCGATATTCAGCTCGAAGTTGGTTTCGAGCAGGACGGAATAGTTGAAGTAATCCTGATAGGTCTCCCGTTCTTCTTTGCTGATCAGCGGAACGACGGAAGACTCGATGCCTTCGTGTGTTTCGAAGACGATTTCGTCCTCGATCCCGACCATGGTGCCGTCGCCGATCAGACTCATTCCGAGTCCGATCCCGCCGGCTTTCTTGTAGGCGACCAACAGTCCGGCGTCGCCGTCGGGCATGTCGATTTGTCGCATTTCGACAACCACCTGCGAGCGGCTGTTGAATGCGCGGTAATATGCGCCGACCGGTTTGAATTCGTAGTCGGCATTTGCCATTTCGGTACGGAAGTTGTCCATCGCGTCGGCGCTGACGTGTCCGTAACGCACGACATACATATCATTGACGGCATCTCGGTATACGGCGTCGAAATACGCGGTCTTACGGAACGCGAACGACGTCAGCGTCGTCCCTTCGCTCTCGTAAGTCTGGTACTCTACCATATATCCTTCGATGGGATTGTAGGCGTGTTCGACGCCTTCGATCTGGCTGAATCGGAAGCCCGCGGCGGCAAACGCGTCGTTGACGTCTTTCTTCTGCTGATCGCTCATTCCGGTAAAGGTAGCGCGGAAGGAATCCTTGGAGGCGTTGGACGCACCGTTGAACACAAGTCCTGCAAGCGTCCCGAAGAACAAGAATTCGGTCAGTCCGAAGCTCGTCTTCAGCGCGTCGGTAAACGCGTCAAGGGTGGGATAGGTTTCGGAAACTTCGATTTCGTCGATAAACAACGCGTCGTCTTTCAGACTGAGGATGCCCGCGCCGAGCGCGCTGTCCCACTCGTTGACGGCGGCAGGGAATTCGAGGGCGTCGACGATCAGTTCGTCGTTGATCGGCTGTGCCATCAGATCGCGGTCGTGCCAGCCGACGGCGTACGCGATGACAATCGCGTTCTGATCGGGCACAAGGCGCATTTCGATGTCCGTTTCGCGCGCTTTGCGATAAGAGGTATAGTAAGTCTTGTCGCTCTGTTGCTCGAGGAGATACTTGTCTTCCGCCATCTTGGCGACAAAGGTATCGATCACATCGTCGGTCAACGATTCCGTTTCGACGCGCAGATAATACACGCCTCGGTCGGCACGGTAATAGGTCGCAATAACGTTTTCGCCGCCGAAGGCTTCCTGCACGTTGACGGCAAGCGCGGGATCGATGGCGTCAAGCTGCTCTGCCCATTGCTCGTTGCGGACGGAGAGATATTCGAGCGCCGTCTCCAGCAAGCCCGTTTCGTTGCCCGAGCGCAGATCGAGACGAATGCTGTAGGTCATATCGGGCGAAACGTTGACCGACAGCGTCGGAACGATCATGTCCCCGATATAGCTTTCGATATCGACGTTCAGCAGTCCGAAAATGCTGAAGATCAGATCTTTTGCCACCGTAATCGTAAATCCGTTGTAGCGCGACAGCGCAATGCGTACCGCGCCGGCAAGGGTTTTGAGATCGGGCGACGCATTGAACAATCCGTCGGGTACCGAGGTCAGCAGTTTAAGCGACTCGGGCGCGTTGGCAACCGCGGGATCGTCGGGGTTTGCCCCGCCGCCCGTCAGACGGTCGATCATATCCTGCAGGTCTTTGAGCATATCGTCGATGTCGACCAAACGGATTTTGCCAAGTCCCAGCGTCGTTGCGTCGAGATAGAATCCCGTCTTATACAGCGCAAAGTCCAGATTGAACTTGTCGGGCGCTTTCTTGGAGGAAATATTGATCCTGAGCTGGAGATTGTTGACGAAGTCGGAGAAGTCCTTGATGTTGATCTTCGCCTTGATATCAAAGACAAGGGTGTCGCCGAGATCTTCGCCGAATACGATGTCGGACGGGAGCGCCGCCATCAGCGCGTCGGCGCTTCCGGTATCGACGCCCAGGAGGTCGAACACCAGACGGAATACCTGATTGATGTTGACTTTACCGTTGTCGATGGCAAATTCGATTTCAAACGAGGTGTCGAGGGAGACGATGTCGATATCGTGCGCCTGAATGTAATTGCTGGTCTGCGGGTTGATCAGCTCTTCGCGCGACCACGGGACGAAATTGACGCGGATCCCGCGGATTTCCAACCCGACGCCGAAGATTTCGGCAGACTCCGAGCTGACCGACAGTCCTGCGCCGATGTGCATGGTATTGTTTTGCGGCTTCAGGGAGAAGGAAGCCAATACTTCGCTGAACATATCGAAATCGGCGTTGAGGAAGTATTGGGTCAAGGTTTCGAACGCGGCTTTCTGAACAAAGACAAACAGTCCGCTCTCCAAAATCTGAGCCGAAATATCGAGAGAGGGATTCTGAATGGCGTCCTCGGCGTTCCAGATTCCGGCGTTGACCAGCTCTTCGGCGCTGATGACGGGTTTATTCTGAACCTCGTCGTCGCCGAGCGATCCGTTGAAGTCTTTCAGACCGAGCAGCGTTTCCATAACGTCGACGACGCAGAACTTCGGTCCGCCGAGAGGCGAAAGATCGACGTACAGCGTGCTGTCGGAAAGGTTGAGCTGCGCGAGCTTGGTGCGGGTGACGGAAGCGGGATCGTTGAGATCGCCTTCGTATTTGTTAATGACGACCTGCATTTCGATATCGAGCAGGTTGAGGGGGTTGAGGTTGGCAAGAATCTGGAATTCGAATTTTGCCGCCTGATCGTCCTGAATCCCGAGTTCGATGATAATGTCGAAGATGAAGTCGGTCAGAACCTGTCCGAGCAACGCTTTGATGGGATCTTTGTAGAGGTTGTCGACCGTCGCCATGCCGGCTCTGAACTCAAACGCTACCGTTGTCGAGAAGCCGAACGTCGGCATGCTGTCTTGGAGCGTAACGTATCCTTGGGGCGGATCGATGCGGTATGTATCGTCTTCGGGCGAAATACGGACGAGGAACTGTCTGGTAATTGACAGATTGAGCGCCATTTTGCGTTCGGACAGAACGGGATTGCCCTCTTCGTCTGTGACGAGGACGTCGTTATTATATTGATAGGAATAGAACTGGAAGGCAAACGACAGGAGGTTGTCGGGATCCATAAGGGCGCCTTCGACGAGAACGACGCCGACGGGACCGACCATACCGGCGATATCGAGATCGAGGCCTATGGTTTCGAGCAGCGTGAACAATGCGCCCGAACCCAGCGAAATGATCAGACCTTCGGGGCAGAGGAGCAGGTTGATATACGTCGAAAGGGGATCGTAAATCGTCGTGCCGTGCGCGTTAAAGACGGCGGCAGTCCCCATAACGGTGGTGCCGGAGCCCTCTTCGCTCTCGGTCAGAGAGGAGAAGATCGACGAGAAGTAGTCGATTGCGTCGATGATATGAACCTTTTGGATGTTGAAGCACTCGGCGTCGAGATAGAGGTCGCCTCCGACGAAATAGACGGAGAGCACTTCTTTCTTGGGAACGACCGAAACGTCATACAGGATGACGGAAATATCGGACGAGAAGAAGTCGGTGAAGTTGATCAAGGCGCGCAGTTCGATGCTGAATTGCGTGGAAATCTGCTCGAGCACCGACAGTACGGGCGCGATGTCAAGTCCCTGAATCAGCCCGAGGTTGCTGATCATATCCTTAAAGGAGTATTGCGCGTCGAGATCGGCTTCCCATCCGAACGCCATTTCCGCTTCGACGTAAATACTTTCGATATTCTTGTCGATCAGCGGATATTCTGCGGGATTGAAGCCTGCGGGACGGTCGATGTCGTCCTGGAACTGCACTTCGACTTTGTCAAACGTCAGATCGAGCGAATACGTTGCGGCATTGAAGGTAACACCGATAATCGCACCGTTGCCGATGCCGAGGACAAATTCGAGGTTGTTGTTCAGGGTTTCGGTAACGAGGGAGCCGAGTTCGACGCCTTCGATCAGGTTAAGCGCGTTGAGGATAACGGCAAACACTTCGGTCGCAACGGTCAGAACCGCACCGGTGTTGTTGCCGAGCGCAAGCGTGATGTATGCCGCCGTCAGTTGTTCGGGGGCATTGAATACGGCAAATCCGTCGCTCTGAGAGCCGCCGAGGGGCATGACGGCGTTGCGGATTTCGTCCGCCGATTCGGCAAGGAGAGAGGTGATGTCAAACGAGAACTTGCCGACGTTGAGATCTTCGAGATCGATATACGCCATACCGTTTTCGGCATACAGCGTCAGGGTCGTGCCGTCGCCGATTGCAATGGTGGCAAGCACTTTGATGCCCGAAAGCACCTGTTCCAACCCGCCCTCGCTGACGAGGTCGCGCAGGTTGAGGTAAACCTTAACCTGATACGAAATCACTTGATCGGCAAAGTTTTCGTTTTTGAGGATGGCGTCGATGCTGATGCCTTGCAAGAAGGCGCCGATGATCTTGTTGAACGAAATCTGATTGCTTTCGTCGGTATCGAGCGCGGAGAACGTGAACGCCCCCGAAATCCCTACCTGCACGGCAAGCAGGTCTTCGGTCGCGTTGACGCAGTAATAGGAAGGATCCTTTGCGATATTGTCGTAGTCGACTTTGGAGGGATTGACTTCGACCTTCGCGCCGTCCAGCGAGAACCCGACTTTAAGCAGATCTTTCAGGACGACTTCGAAGTTGACAAAGTGATCGGCTCCGCCCACGCCGAGATTGACTTCGGGCGCGTGTTCGTTAAACAACGCCTCGAGGTCGACGCCCAGCATCGCAAGCAGTCCGAAAATCGCGCCGGAGGTCACCTTCAACGCGACGGGATAGCCGTCGGTATACAGTTCGGGGTTGCTTGCAATCAGCAGCAAGATGTGCGCGGAAGTCAGCAATTCGGATCCCGGAGTCGCGTTTTGAGGAAGCAGAATCGACTTGTTTTCGACGCCGTCCCCCGTTCCGTCCACGGCAGAGGGTTGCGTGAACGATGCGATCAGCCCTTGGATATCCTGGATCTTGATTTTGTTTTTGAAGACCAGACCGATCTCGCCGTTGCCGCCGAGTTTGGTGAAGTCGACATAGGCGTCCAGCGCCCCCGCTTTGTCGGGATTGGGCAGAATGTAGAAGGACATTGCCTCTTCGCCCGTTTCCGCCGAGGTCAGCACCAGGCTGAGATTGAGCTTGGAGATATCGGTCAGATTGAGGGTGGCATTGATCGTATAGTTGATCGTACCGCCGAAGCGTTCGCCGAGTACTTTGAAGAGGAATCCGAAGTTAAGGAGCGCGTCGGTATCGATGCCGCCGAGCGAAACGTCTTTGATCATTTCCTGGACAAATTCGATCACCGAGCTGAAGTCCTCGCCCTCTTCGCTTCCGGTAACGGAAAGCTCGAAGCTGCCGTTGACGGTGACGGAGATGTCCTGCAATTCTTCGATCAGAATATATCCGTCTTCTTTTGCGGGCATTTCGACCTGCTTATCGAGCAGTACGACGAGTTCGCCGATATTCAGTCCGGCATTGACGCCCGAAACGTCAAATCCCAGCGAAATATCGATGGGCTTCAGGCTGATTTCGGCTTCGACGGTGATTTCGATGCCGGAGAGGAATTTGTCGATGTCGACGCCGAGCAGAGATTTGAGTGCCGATACGATGACGCCTTTGAGAATTTCGACGCGGAGTCCGCCTTCGACAAAGTAAATGTTGACAAACTGTTTGAAGGTATCTTCGTCGTCGCCGGCATTGAAAATCGCCGCATTCCGCGTCGTCGCGCCGCCCTCGGCGAGATCGGTCCCTTCGTTGGCTTTGTTCAGCAGCCCTTCGAAGAAGGATTCGACGTTTTGGATATACAGCTTGCCGATGCCGAGCAGCTCGGTATCAATATATAAATCGCCCGCGTTGTACGCGATCATCAGGACGTCGCGGTACGCTCCGTCCTCACCCTTGCTTTGGATGGTCAGCTTGACCTGGCTCTTGATGATGTCGGAGATGTTGAGGTTGCCTTCCACCAAATAGTGCAGATCGACGTCGACCAGACCGACAAAGCTCAGAAGCGCCACCAGATCAAATCCGGGGAGCAGTCCCGCAAGACCCGGGGAAAGATCGATAATGCGATCGTCTTCGCCGATGTTGGGGATGGAATTCAGGCGAAGGTTGCCGCCGAAGCTGACATAAATCGACTTGGGCATGCCGCCTTCGGAAGCGTTGAACTCGACGTCGGGCAATTCGATCACGGGCATTTCGTCGTGCTTGACGTTGATCTCGAAGGTGTCGAGATAAAGTCCCAGATTGAAGCTGTCGACACCCGTTTCCAGTTTGAACGTGATCCCGTCGGAATAGCCGATTTCCACCGTCGTATCCTGGATCTCGACGGGGAGGTCGCTGTCGATCAAGGTGGAAATAATGGCAAGAATAACGTTTTTGGTCAACGTGATCCCCGCTTTATCGGGTCCGATCAACAGCTGAAGCGCAATGGCTTCGGTGTTGTTGAACGTTGCGTAATCGGCAATCGTGCCGAGATTGTACAGCGAAGCGACGCCGAGCGAAGCGGGTTCTCTCGTGTGCGTCGTATTGACAATCTTGTCGCCGTCGACGGTCGTCGTTTTGCCGGCTTCGTTGAGGACAAGCCCGCCTTTCATCAGATTTTCGATCAGCGCGCCCGCGTCGGTCAGACAGACGCCCGGCATGCCGAAATACGTCAGATTGAGATAAAGGTTGCG
The DNA here is from genome assembly GCA_018713745.1 of Candidatus Stercoripulliclostridium merdipullorum. Classification (GTDB taxonomy): domain Bacteria; phylum Bacillota; class Clostridia; order Christensenellales; family DTU072; genus Stercoripulliclostridium; species Stercoripulliclostridium merdipullorum. Next base: position 15,900 of record DVOH01000039.1, read on the forward strand.
ATCGAGATAGTAGATTCCGAGAATTTCTTCTCCCGTATCGGCATTGGTGACGACAAGGGCGAGTTTGGAGTCGTACAGGTTTTCGATCTTGCCGCCGTTGAGGTTGACGTCGGCTTTGAGGCTGTAGGTCAGATTGAACAGCGTTTCGGGCGTGTGGAAACGCAGGCTCAGCCCTTTGATCAGACCGGCGATCAGTCCGTCGAGATAATCGTTGGAATAGGTCGGCGAGTCGGACGTCATCTTGATGTTGCCGCCGACTTCCAGACCGACGCTCAGCGTCTCGATGAATTGATCGATGTCGGTATAGGTACTGACGTCAAATCCGAGGTCGCCGTAAATATTGTCGATTTTGCCGATGTTGAATTTGAAGTCTTTGATCAGTTTTGCCTTGATCGAAATCGCGTCGATGTTGTTGCTGACGCTGTCGAGGATGGCGAGGTCGATCTCGACGTATCCGTCGTCGGCAGGTTTTCCGACAACTTGGATCTTAAGAGCGGCGCGGATTTCGGGCATCGCAACGGGCATGTTGAGCATTGCCATCAGAACGCTGAGGAATTGCGCGTTGAGTGCGACTTCGAGCTGTTGCAGGGCATAGTCAACCGAGACGCCTTCCAATCCGTTGGCAATCAGGGCAAGAATGTTGAATCCGTCCTGTACGACTTCGCCTTCCGTCCCCGTGCCGGTTTCGTCGCCGTTTTGGGGGAGCAGGTCGGGTGCGTTTTCGCCCGCCCAGGAGAGGAGATATTCTCCGACCACATACGCCGAGAAAATATCATAGACCAGTTGTTGCGGCGTGCTGAACGTATATGCCGCGCCCTGGGTTCCGTTCCCGCCCTGACCGGGGTTGATGATGCCGGTGATCAGCGAAATAATGTTGATATCGCCGAGGGTGTCGGCAAGCCCGATGTTGGGGATTTTGAGTTTGGGAAGGGTCCCGATAAAGTTGAGTCCGGGATATGCCTCCTGCAGTTTTTTGACGTCTTGCAGGTTGAGATAAAGCGCATCGTCACCGCCGTTATAGTTGACCATCATAAAGTCGGTGCGGTTGCCCTGCGCATCTCTGTAATAGAAAATCGCGACGATGTCGATTTGGTTGAGTTGCAGAATATCGAGGTTGGCTTTGACTTCGTAACCGAGCCGCATTTCGTCGGTAAAGGTCACGCCGATGCCGAGGCCTACGTTTTTGAGGAAGAGAGACATCATCCCCGACAAGTCGATGCCGCCGTCGGTTTCTTCAAACCCGAGATCGAGGTTGCCGCCGAATTGCGCGCTGTAGTAACGCGTATTAAGGGGATTGATATCGGTGTAGCTGTCGCGTTCGGCAGCGCTGTCCACCATCTCATAGTTGTCGAATACGGGGGTGGCGAAATACCCGACGTCATTGAGTTTCAGTCCGAAGCGGACGCTGTCGGACAGCTCGACGCCGAGTTCGATGGTATGGAAAATGTCGTCCTGATCGAAGGAAAGATGAATGCCTTTGAGTCCGAGTTCTTTTCCGCCGAAGTCAATGAACATCCCCAAAAGGGCGTTGATCGCTTCGTTGTCGAGATCGAGCGAAATGATACGCGGCTCTCCTTCGGGCAGATTGATATAGCCGACGAGGAAGGAGATCAGCCCCATGACGTCGAATCCGCCGCCTTCGGTGCCGCCTTCCGTGCCCTCTTCGCCTTCGTTAAAGACGTTGGAGGGGGTATCCCCTTCGGCAGGAGCCGTATAGTTGGGATCGAGATAGGGATAAATCACGCCGAGATTGCCCGAAAGCAGTTGCGTGATGTCGATTCCCGTCACCTTGAGGTTGGGGATCAGCTGAACGTTGTTGGCGTCCTTGAATGCCTCCATATTGATATATAAAGTTTTTTCAGTATAGTACATCCGGATGAACGCCTGATCCTGATAGTACAGATTGAGTTGGAGATTGGTTTTGTTGCCGTCGAAGAAGTCGATATCGGTCTTGACGTTGAGGCGGAACTCATACGTGCTGCCGCCGCCGTTGGTCCCTTCGAAGCGGAAAGGAATGTCGCCCGCCGCGCCGAGATTGACAACGTCGCCCAGAACGTCATGGAGCGTAAACTGTCCGTTTTCGTCGCTTTGCAGGAAGAGCGAAGCGTCCAGTTCGAGGTTGGCAAGACCCGCTTCTTTGTAGCGGTTCTGCTTGCCTTCTTCGGTCAGGTCGTAGTTTGCGAAGTTGATGTCAACCTTTTTGTCCGCAGGACCCATCCGCATGGGTTTGACGTTGAGGTTGAGATAATATTCTTCGGGGGTGCGATTGCCGTTTTTGTCGATGATTTCGGGGGTGTAAATGTTGATCCCGATCCCGTCGAACAGATAGCCTTCTTTGGTGACGATCGTCCCGTCTTCCGCGGTCGTGTTGACGGCGCCGAGGATGGTGTGGGTATTGATCGAAATATTCATCAACGGCCACTTTCTGCCGAGGATGTCTTCGAGCCCGAACCCGAGGAACTGCCGCATGATGGGATCGAGGTTGGGCAAGCCGAAGGTTTCCCAACCGATATTGAGGCCGAACGTCGGGAGCAAGCCGATCAGCTCGTTAATGTCGCCCAAGGGGAGAGAAATCGTTTGTTTGGAGCCGTTTTCGTAGGTGGTAACGGTGCTGCCCGAAGTAAACAGAATGTTCAGGAGCGTGGGGAGCAGCTTATCGATCGATTCGATGCCGAGTTTGCCGTTGAGGAAGCCGATGAAATATGCGGTGATGTCGATGTTGTTTTCGATCAGAACGTTGGCGAGCATGCCGCCGAGGGTGGTGAGGTTGAGTTCTTCTATGTAATACTCGTTTTCGCCGCCGATGTTAAAGAATGCGGTGTTGTTGACATAGTAGACGCAGAACACCTTGGTATTGGTGAGGTTGTCGTTGATTTCGAAAAAGAGTTCGCTCTGCGAGTTGTCCTTGCGGTGAATGTTGGCTTTGAGGATGATCGTATAATCGATGACGTAGGTCGGATTGACGAGATAATCCTCGAAGTCGTAATCGATGGTGTAGTCGATGACAAACCACTCGGACGAAGCGGGATCGACAACGCCGTTTGCCAGCTTGGAATTTTCGTACGCCTCTTCGATCAGATCGATGGCGTCGGCACGATCCAGCTTGTGGACGGTGTTGATCGGATCGGTCTGGACATTGTCGTCTCCGCCCGTACCGATGTCGTCGTACGGATCGTCGAAGTCGTCGGGATTGCGCGGTGAACACGCGTACATCACGCACACGAGCGCGATGCACAAAATCACTACTGCAAGCAGCCTGGCGAACTTGGTTTTCATATTCAGCCTCCTTAGGGGATCGCTAACGTTGTGTCCTGAACGGCGAAAAGAGTCGCAAAACGACTCCTTCCCTGTGCGACGATTATACAATACCTTTGCGCGCGCCGTCAAGACTTAATTTTTATATTATATATAACGGCGATCCGAAATGCTACAGGTGTCGTCGGTTTCTGCGCCGAACGGCGACTTTCGGGGGAGATTTTCCTGCAATCCCGGCGGGGTGCGGAAAAAACTTTTTTTGTTTGTCGCAACAAAAAGCCCTCCCGCGGGAGGGCAAAAATCCAAATAAGATTTTACTTTTTTAATACCGCAAGGGTATCGTCAGGCAAGAATTTCGGCTTCAAATTTTTTGAGTTTGCCGAGAATAAACGCGCGCGGATCGATCGAATCGTCTTCGATCAACGGGGTCAGATCCATCGCGTAGGCGCATTGCGCATATTGATCGACACCGTGCGAAGCGGCATACGTCGCGTTGGCGGTACGACGACCCGCCGACGCCAGGCTGTACTGCTTACCGCCTGCAATTTGCGACACAAAGACGTCCAGGACGTCGGCAAGCAGCTTTTCGTATCCCGTCAGATCGAACACCACTTTTTCGTCGTCGGACAGCCAGTCCAACGCCCGCCAGACTTCACACCCGTACATTTTGGCAGGACGCGCTTCTTTGGGCAGACTGCGCACGGCACGGATCGCCTTGATCACCGTGCCGACGTGCGTGGGATGCTTGTCGGCAAGATTATGGACATACAGCGTTTCGGGGCGGTAATGCAACAGGATTTCCCGGTAGTCTTCGGTCACGCGATCGTCGGCGCGATCCTTGATTTCGGCGCTGGTGTAGTTGAGCATGATCAGCTCGGAATAATCCCCGATCCGTGCCGCTTCCATCTGTTCCAACCGACGCACTTTCTTCATCTCCTCGTCGGTCATCGTGGCAAAGTCGCCCGCTCTGGGACTTCCGCCGCCGTCCGCCGTCACAACGGCAACAAGACCGTATTTGTCACTTTGGTATCCCTTAACAATACCTTGGGGACACATAATCTCGATATCGTCTTGATGCGCGGCGATGACAAGATCGGTGTAAATTTGCTTTTTGCCGGGGACAACCTCGGCTTTCGGGTTGAGTTTCATCTTTATTCTCCTTCACTCAAAATGTATTTACAATAGCGTTGCGGTATACGACTGCCCGAGTCGTCTCGACATTTCGTCGGGCAGTACGATTTCGATTTTGCTTCGGGCTTGTCCGAGTACGTTTTGTGCCGCTTCCAGCAACAGCTCGCCCCCTCTGCCGCTTGCGACTCTTCCGAGGAACACCGCCTTTTCGATGTCATAAAACATCCCGAACCACAACAGCGTTTTGCCGAAACAGTGTCCGAGATCGCAAAAGATTTTTTCGGCAACGGGGTCTCCGTTGTCGGCTAACGCCTGGACGACCTTCAGTTTTTCGGCAGGGGTCGACGCCGTCCCGAAGTCGATGCCGCGTTCGGCGGCAAGACGGTTGACCCCGTCTTGCGAGTGGTAGCAGACGCCGACGCCGGCGTCTCCGCTCCAGTCGTCGACGGGAGCGCCTGCGCCCGCGTCCACGGGCGCGAAAGCAAGTTCGTTGAGATATCCTTTGATCGTGCGATCGGGCGCAATGTAGCCCCCCGCAAGACTGGTTCCCATGGCGATCCCCATAACGGCGCCCTGACCGAGATCGAACGCCCCCGCAAGCGCCGCAACGTCGCCGTCGTTGGCGACCTTGACGGGACAATGATAAGTCTTTGCGAGATCTTTGTAAATGGGAAAAACCTGCTCGGCATAAATTTCCTGCGGGACTTTGATAAACAGCGACGCGACGCGCACTTCGTCGTCGACGATAATCCCCGCCGACGATACGCCGATTGCATCCACTCTGCCGCCCAGCGCTTGCAGCGCCATATCGATGCTGTCGCGGATTCCCGCCCTGTGATAAGCGGGATCGGCGTTGAGCTTGGGGTGCCAGACGACTTCTTTTTCGAATACCGGTTTTCCGTCGATACATGCCGTCACTTTGCGATCGGAGCCGCCGGCGTCGAAGCCGATCCGATACCCTTCGGACTTCGCGCTGACGGGCGTCCCCGCATCCGACTCGGCGGGAACTTCGTCCGCCGTCCTGCAAACGATGATTTCGAAGGGCTTGCGATAAACGTTTTCCATAAACGCGCGGTCGAACGCGCGCGCGCCGTATTCGGAATAAATTTCGGCAAGGCGTCTTGCCGCCTCCCCGTCGCCGTGGACGTAAAACCGAAATCCGCCGTATGCCCAAAGCATGGTCTTTGCGACGCGTTCCAACAAGAACGTCGCCTCCTCCCGACGGGAAGGGTCGAAGGGGAAGCGGAAGTGTTTGATCTTTCCTCCGTCCCGCTCCAATGCCAAAAGAAACGGCTTGACATCCTGAGACGTCAAACCGGCACAATATTGTTGATAGGCGTCATAAATCGCCCGATAGCGGTACTGCATGAATTCCTCCTATTGCAAGCTCCAATGTTCGAGATGGCAAAGCGTTTCGCCGGGCTGTACCGAGCGGATGGGCGAAAGGCTTTCGACTTCGTGAATCAGATCGGACGTATACGTCTCGAAGTTGCAGCAGTAGTCGGGATATTGCCCTTCTTCCGCCGCATACCGCTTGACAAACGTCGCGTCGCCGTAACGATATTCGGCATTGATTTGCTTATTATAGATTCCCAATTTGAAGGCTTTGGTAGCCTTGGGATTGCTTTTTACGATCACGGCATCGTTTTCGAGCGTCAGTCTTTCGTCCCGCACGTCGGTGTAATGCCAAAGCACGAGATTGCGGTTGGCGAGATATCCCGTATCCTCTCGGGACAGATCGACGCGGAGCGTTCCGCCGCACTTCATGACGGTCAAACCCCACAGGCAGAGATCTTTGTCCCCCTTGCCGCAGTTGGTTGCCCGCATTTCGACGTCAAACGCGTCGGGCGCGGTAAAGCGCAAAATCAGCTCGGTCTGCACGTCGTGTACTTTCCAGACCGCAGGACGGAACGACACTTCGTTGCCGACAACCTCGTACGCTACGGGTTCGTTGTCGGGATAATACGTTTTTTCTTCTTCGGGCGACAGCCAAATACGGTGCCCGCCGTAAATGTGCCACATCGCGCCTTTGCCGTAAATCGCCGAGACATCCTTGTTGATCTGATCCTCACGGTCGCCAAACAAAATGTTTTCGCCCCCGGGCTTGCGCAACAGAATAATCCGTGGCCCGACGTCAAGCGTTACGCCCACTTCGATCTTCTCGGTCGAGATAAACAATGCACGCCCCAAAAAGCAGGGGCCGACTTCGGTATGAATCATATTAAGCCACCATTCCTATCGTGTAAATTTGGTTGTTTTCCGCCACACTGCGTGCGGCATATTCGATTGCTACGCCTTTTTGACCCAGGCTGTCGGCAACGCCCGCAATCAGTTCGGCAACCGCATCTCCGATCCCGAACGTATAGAACGCGTCGTAATCGGGATAGCGCGTCTTCAGCGATTCGCTGTCGTTGTAATACGCCTCAAGGAAGTCGTCCGAAAATTTAAGTTCGGTATAAACCGTTTCGGGCTTGCTTGCGGCGATTACGAGGTCGGCAATCGCCGTAACCGTCTGTTCGAATTCGGCAACCGAGTCGATCAGCGCGTCGCTTTCGCCGAACCGCACGGAAGCAAAAATTTCGACGCGCGCGTCGGCTGCGGGATACTCGCCGTATGTCGTGTGCGTCCCGTCTATCGTGCCGTCGCTGACCAAAACGTACGCATGGGTCTGCCTTTCTTGGAAGGCGTTGACCAAAATGTTGCCCCAGGTCGCGTCGACGACAAACCAGTTGTCCGCAACGCGGACTTTGTTCCAGACGTGTCCCACGCCGTTCGATTCTCCCGTCACTTTGTATACGGGCAGATCGAGCATCGCGCTCATCAGCGCAAACGTCTTGGCAATGCCGTCACATACGGCTTTCCCTTCCAAAACGCCTTCGATATAGAAGCCTTTGTACTGATAAAAGTCTTCGTCGTTGATATCCGTCAATGCGCTGTCATAGGCGACTTCCAGCGTCAGATAGTCGTAAATCGCGTGGACGCGTTGGGCGTCGGTCATTTCTTCGTTGACGATCCGCTTCAGCACCGTTCGGACGGCGGCGTAAACCGCTTCGGCGGGGCTGTCTTTTGCGGGGACGGGATTGAATCCCATCACGGCGGCAAGATACAGCTGATCGCTTGTGCGGACTTCGATTTCTTGTTCGCGGCCGTCGATCGGGAAGGTTGCCCCCGCCCACGGCGTCGCGGCGTAATGGGCAAGCGTGGGCAGATCGCGCCGCGCCGCTTCGGTCGTGTCCTTGAATTCAAACGAATCGGGACGGAGGAAAATCAACCCGTACCGAATCGATCCGTCGGCGTCGACCGAATGTGCAAGTTGCATCCGCGTTGTCTCGCAATAAGCGTTGACGGCGGCGTTGGCAAGGTTGTAAGCGTTGATCAGTTTGGGATTGTCGGACGTCGTCGATCCGTTGACGGGATACACCGCGGGATCGAGATCGTCGTATCCGAACGGCATATACAGATGAATGTCGTAACGGTCGGCATAGCCTCCGTCCGGATCGGCATAATCCGGGTTGCGGAGGGCGTCGGGACGGAACACGAGGATATAATTGAACAAGTCGCCCAGCTCCCGCATATCGGTAATGTAACCGTTCATTCCCGGCGCGATTTCGTCAAAGAAGGGATACATCGACGTACCGATCGATCCGTCATAGTTGAACCATTGCGTCCATCCGTAACGCGGACCGCGCAGGCGGTACTCAAAACGATCGGCAAAGGTCGCAACCGTTGCGGGGATATAGGCGCGATCGTCGCCCGGGAACAACGCTTTGTCCAGTGCGACGATATTGCTGCCGATGCGGACCTCGATGTCGGGCAGAATACCGTCGCCCAGTGCCTGCCAACGGATGACGGGAACGTACGCGCCCTCATAAGACGCGCCGTCGAGCGCAACTTCAAAAATTTCATCCCCTACCGCGCTTTCGCCGACCGACACCGTAATCGCCGTCGACGTCACGTCCGAATCTTCGCCTTTGACAATGGCGCGGGAAGTAAAGATATAATCGCCTTCTTCTTTGAGTTCGTAGTAGAAGTCAAACCCCGTGGACGAAACCGTCTCGCGTCCCGACGGCGTGACAACGGTCCACTCGAACGACTCCGGCGGATAAATTCCGTCCCGAATGCTGACGCCGAGATGCAGAATATCCCCCTGGCGCAGTTCACCTTCGTTGAGAACGTCGACGTTGTAGCTATCCAAAGGATTGTAAATTTTGAGGGGCATGCTGACCAGCTCGAGCATCTGCGTCGAGTTGCTGAGAACGGCACGGATCACATAGTCTTCCCCGACCGGCAGGGTACGAGGGGTGTATTCGAGATTGCGGTTGTTCTGTACGCCCGGCTCGTTGATCGGCAGATTGCCGACATACCAACGGATCTGCGGCGCGGGATCGCAAAACTCGTCCATTTGGCTGAGCGTCATGCGGATGGTCTCGGGTCTGCCGACGATCTGCTTCATCGACGAAGCGTCCGACACCATTTCGAGTTTATAATTGAGATCGCCGTAGCGGACGTCGATTGCAAGTTGGGCTTCGAGTCGGTTGCCGAACTCTCCCCCGTACATCGACGACACCCAGATCGTCGTTTTGCCGATACCGACGGGCGTTACGTTGCCGTAAGCGTCGACCGCGGCGACTTGAGGATTGAGGGACTCGTAGGTCAGATCGCGGCCGTCCGCGGCATGAGCGGGTTCGAAAATCGGCTGCACGACATAAGGCTCTTTGTTGTTGATATTGAGAACGACGGTCGAGGGATTAAAAGAAATCTTTTTAACGCCGACACGCTCGACCGTTACGCAAACGTCCAGATAAACGGAGGGATCGTGAACGCTGTAGCAACGGACATAATAATCTTTGGCTTCGCTCCCCTCGAAGTGGGCGACGCTGACGGTGCCGTCGGACATTACGCGGAGATAGGCGGAATCGTTGATATTGACCAGACGGAACCCGATGGCGTCGTTGGTTGCGTTGCGGGGCATAACCCAAGGCTTAAGCTGAACGGTATTGACGCCGTCGGCGGGACCGAGATAAACGTGGGGATCTTCGATCTGGACGGACTCAACCCGGACGATATCGTCGGACGCGGTGTCTGCACAAGCAACAAGCAGCAGACACGCCGCCGCGAGAATAAGCATCAGTCCTAAAGTTCGCCAAACAAAATTTTTCATAATATCTCCGTCCGCACCCGCGCCGACGCGCGGGAATATACATACATATCATAAACCAAACCGCCCCGCTTGTCAACACCGAAAAAAGATCTCGGCACAGCCAAAAACGCCGCGCAAATCCCGTCGGGTTGTGCGATTTCGATTGAAAAAAGCCGCCGAACGGTGTATAATACCGCTATGAAAGACGATTACATCCCCGAGTTTCACGGAGACCGCCCCGACTGCAACGCCATCAGCGCGACGACGCTTGCGTTTGTCGGCGATGCCGTGCAGACGCTGTTTGTCCGCACCCGCCTTTCGTTGACGCACGGCGAAAAAAGCGGATACCTCCACCGTCTTGCCGCGGCAGAGGTATCGGCTACGGCGCAGGCGGCGGCGTTCCGACGGATCGAACCGATCCTGACCGAAGCCGAAGAAGCCGTTTTCCGCCGTTGCCGCAACGCCAAGACCAACACCGTCGCAAAGCACGCCAGCATCGGCGACTACCGCATCGCAACGGGATTCGAAGGGCTGATCGGATGGCTGTATCTGCAGGACGGACACGCCCGTCTGAACGAACTGCTTGCTTGTGCTTATCCATCCGAACGGGATCCCGAAACGCGCAAAAGAGGTGCCGAATGATAGTAGAAGGAAAAAACGCCGTTCAAGAGCTTCTCAAGAGCGGACAGACCGTCGAAAAGATTGTCGTCCAAAAAGACGACCGCTCCCCCGCGCTGTCGCGTATCGCGGGAGCCGCGCGCGAAAACGGTCTCAAAGTGCAATATGCCGACCGCGCCCTGCTCGACAAACTTTCGCCCTCGGGGCGGCACCAGGGCGTCGTTGCGGTGGCGACCGAATACCGCTATTATCCTTTCGAGGCGATGCTTGACGAAGCCCTTTCGGCAGAGACTCCCGCGTTGTTTGTTCTGTTGGACGGCGTCGAAGATCCGCACAACGTCGGCGCTGTCTTGCGGGTTGCCGACAGCACCGCGGCAAGCGGCGTTATTTTGCCCAAGCACCGCTCGTGCGGGGTGACGGACACCGCCGTCCGCACCAGTGCGGGCGCCGCCGCACACGTTAAGGTCGCCAAAGTGACCAATCTCAACGACGCCATCCGCGCGCTCAAAGACCGCGGCGTCTTTGTTTTTGCGGCGGACATGGCGGGCGAATCGGTCTACCGCACCGATCTGACGGGACACACCGCCATCGTCATCGGAGGCGAAAACACGGGCGTCCATACCTTGACCAAAAAACTTGCCGACGGCGTGATCTCGCTGCCCCAGCTCGGCAAAGTCAATTCTCTCAACGCTTCGGTGGCGGCGGGCGTATTTCTGTACGAAGCCGTCCGGCAACGCCGATGCTGACCGAGCGGAGCGATCTCGATCTGATCCGGGCTTCTCGAACCAAGCCCGAAACGCCCGAAAGCCGTCTCGCGCTCGAAACGCTTGCGGGGCGATACAAAGCTTTGGTCTGCAAAATCGCAAGACGGTACTTCCTGCTGTCGGGGGGCGACACCGACGATCTGATTCAGGAAGGGATGATCGGACTGCTGAAAGCGGTATTCGAATACGATCCCGAACGGGACGCCTCGTTCGGCGGCTACGCAACGGTCTGCATCCGCAACAAAATCGTCAGCGCGGTACGGACCTATAATCGCAGGAGCAACCGCGCGCTGAACGACGCCCTGCCGATCATGACCGAAGACGGCGCCGAGGAGTATCTCGTCGACCTGAGTCGCGCGCCCGACGACCCCATCGAAACCTATATCGACCGCGAGCGGAGCGACGCGTTGCGGCAAGCGATCGACACCTTGCTGAGCCCCCGTCAAAAAGCGGTGCTGCAGCTGTATCTCGAAGGCTACTCGTACAAAGAAATCGCGGCGCGCCTTGCCCTCAGCGAAAAAAGCGTGGACAACGCCGTGATGCTGGTCAAGCGAAAAATCAAACAAAAACTCGACGCATAGTCATAGGAGAAAATATGAAACTCGGAATCGTAGGACTGCCCAACGTCGGCAAAAGCACCCTGTTCAACGCCATCACGGCGGCGGGCGCCGAAGTCGCCAATTATCCCTTCTGTACCATCGAACCCAACGTCGGCGTAGTCGCCGTACCGGACGAACGGCTGGACAAGCTGGGCGCGCTGTATCACTCGCGCAAGATCGTGCCGGCGACGATCGAATTTGTCGATATCGCGGGTCTGGTCAAGGGCGCAAGCCACGGCGAAGGACTGGGCAACAAGTTTTTGTCGCACATCCGCGAAGTGGACGCAATCGTGCACGTCGTGCGGTGCTTCCGCAACGAAAACATCACGCACGTCGACGGAAGCATCGATCCCGTACGCGACATCGAAACGATCAATCTGGAACTCATATTTGCCGATATGGATACCCTTACCCGCCGAATCGATCGGACGAAGACGGCAATGAAAGGCGGGGACAAAAAGTATAAGGACGAGCTTTGCGTCCTCGAAAAACTTTATGCCGCGCTGGAAGCGGGCAAGCCCGCGCGCTCGGTCGCGCTGAGCGACGAGGAGCGCGAATTTGCAAAAAGCCTCTTCCTGCTGACCTACAAAAAAGTGATCTATTGCGCCAACATTTCGGAGGACGGAGACGCCGACAACGAGATGGTGCAAGCCGTGCGAAGCTATGCCGCGGCGGAAGGGAGCGAAGTGGTCGTGCTGTGCGCGTCGATCGAATGCGAGCTTGCCGCCATGTCCGAGGAGGACCGCGAACTGTTCAAGTCCGAAATGGGCATCGAAGCGTCGGGGCTGGAGCAACTGGTCAAGAGTTCGTACCGCCTGCTCGGGCTGATGAGCTATCTGACCGCGGGCGAAAAGGAAACCCGCGCCTGGACGATCGAAATCGGCACCAAAGCGCCGCAGGCGGCGGGAAAAATTCACTCCGATTTCGAAAAAGGCTTTATCCGCGCCGAAATCGTCGACTACGACACGCTGATCGAATGCGGCTCCTTCAATGCCGCCAAAGAAAAAGGCAAGGTTCGCAGCGAAGGCAAAGACTATGTGTTCCGCGAAGGAGACGTCGTCCTGTTCCGCTTCAACGTCTGAGTCCGGCGCCCAAACCGGAAATTCCGTTGTCACTCATCTCAACTCGTATAAATTTTATACTTGATCTTTATCGTGCTATGCTATATAATAGTATATATGCGTGTGCGCCGCGCATACGCATTCCCTTACGGATAGCATAGGAGACGATTATGAAACAACCCCAACGCAACGCATCCGGCCGCTTTACGCAGTCCTGGACCGAACACGACGAGGCGGTTTTCCTCGACTTGCTGAAGCGCAAAATTTCCGAGCTGAGATGGGAGATCAAATCTTCCGACTCCCCCTATGTGCGCGCCCGCCTTCGCGCCCGCCGCAGAGAGTACCGCGCCCTCCTCAAAAAGGTCGAAGCCGGCAACTACGACTCCAATTTCCTTGCCGCCGAATTCCGCGGCGGGGGCAAGGCGTCCCGCCCCGCCGAAGCCGGCTTCAACGCCGACAGACGCCGCGACAAACGCCTGACCCGCTATATCGACTCCTATGACAACATGGAGTTCGACTTCCAAGGTTACTTCCGCAAAACCCGCTATTTCGGCACGGGGCTTCCTTTCCTGATGCTCCTCCTGACGGTCGCGCTCCTCTTCGTCATGATCGGCGGCGCGATTCTTCCCGCCGGCACCCTCGGCACCACCCTTTCGGACGCAAGCGACAACGCCGATATCCGCTTCTCGGTTTTCGGGACTTACTACTTCAAACTCGACGACCGCAACAACAACTTCCGCGTTCTCAACAACGGCGACTGGCCCGACGCCGTCTTCCTCGACCCTCAGCAAGCCATCGCTTACGGCGAAATCTATACCGACAAAAACGGCAACACCCCCGAGTACGTCTATCTCTACACCGACCTCGGAATGGCGGCAATCGAGTTTGACACCCTCGACGTCGTCAAAGCCGTTTTCCGTACCCCCTTGTTCGCTTCCACCCGCTTCGACCTCGTCGAAGACCTCAAGGTCATGCAAGGCAAAAGCTGGTACTATATCGCCACCATGCTCTATCGCTCCGACGATATTCAGATCGTCAAGGACGAAAACGGCAAATACGACACCGCCTCTATCGTACGCTATGTCACGACCTACGGCATGCCCTATTTCCTTTCTTTCGCTCTCCTGTTCTGTATCGTCGAGCTGATCATCAACATCACCCGCATGTTCAGTTATACCGGACGCAGAATTCACGTCATGCCCATCCTGATCCTGATCTGTTTGGCGTGCGCCATGCTCTGTCCCCCGCTGATGACCATCGACACCCTGTCGGGCGATCGCGTTTCCGAAGTCTTTAGCGAGTACTTCACCCTCTATTGGTCCGAAGCGCTGCTCCTGGATACGCAGTCGGTATTCAGTCTGATCTTCGCGTTGTGGATGATCGTTCCCGTCCTGCTTGCCATCCTGCCCGTACTCTTCCGCAACCGCGATTACAAGCAGGTCTACCACGTCCCCAAAGGCAACAAACCCCACACCTTCCCGGGACAGACCCAACCCACCAATTTCAACAAAAAACCCAAAAAAGGCGCCGCTCCCGGCGTCGCCCGCGGCTCTCAACCGGGCTATACCTCGCGCCTGCCCTATCAGTACCCCGTACAACCCCGCAGTCCGCACCCCCGTCCGCCGCAGGGTCCCCGCCGTTGACGGCATAAAACGCTATCCCCGTCCGCTCAGCCCGGCACCGCGTCCGGGCAACCTTCATAAAATGTAATATTATGTTCAAAAAAATCAAATCCGACATCGACGCCGCCCTTCGCAACGACCCGGCGGCAGGCAGCCGCGCGCAGGTCTTGTTCACCTACAGCGGCATCAAAGCACTCGTCCGCTACCGCATTGCCCATTGGCTTTATCTCAAAGGCTTCCGCTTTCTCGCCCGCGTCGTCAGTGCGCGTGCACGTCGCATCACCGGGATCGAAATTCACCCCGCCGCCAAAATCGGCGAGGGCGTTTTTATTGATCACGGCGTCGGCGTCGTCATCGGCGAAACCGCCGAAATCGGCAACAACGTCACGATTTACCAAGGCGTGACGCTGGGGGGCACCGGCAAGGACGTCGGCAAGCGGCACCCCACCATCCGCGACAACGTCATGATTTCGGCAGGCGCCAAAATTCTCGGTCCCGTCGTCATCGGCGAAGGCAGCAAGGTCGGCGCCGGCAGCGTCGTTCTGAAAGACGTTCCGCCCCACTGCACCGTCGTCGGGATTCCCGGCAGAGTCGTCCGCCGCCACGGCGAACGCTACAACGACCTCGACCAAAAGCTTCCCGACCCCGTCCTCGAAGAATTTGCCCGTCTTAACAAGCGGCTTGCCGTGCTGGAAGAAAAACTCGGCGTTTTTGCCTGCCGATACTCCATCGCGTCGCCCGAAGTCCGCGCCGAAACCCAACCCATCGAAACCATAGATACCAGTGAGGATTCTCAAACATGCTGAAAATTTTTAACACCCTGTCCCGTCAGAAAGAAGAATTCACCCCCGTCGGTCGTGCCGTAACCATGTATTCGTGCGGACCTACGGTTTACAGCTATGCGCACATCGGCAACCTGCGCACCTATATTTTTATGGATCTGATCCGCCGTGTATTGCGCTACGACGGATACAAGCTGAAAGGCGTACTGAACATTACCGACGTCGGACATCTGATGGCAGACAGCGACGACGGCGAAGACAAAATGGAAAAAGCCAGTCGCGAACAACAAAAAACACCCTGGGAAATCGCGGATTTTTACGCAGGCGTCTTTTTTGAAGATCTTAAGAAGCTCAACATCGGCAAGCCCGAAATCATTGCCAAAGCGACCGACCATATCGAAGACATGATCCGCTATGTTCAGGCGTTGCAGGAGAAGGGCTACGCCTACGAAACGTCGGACGGGATTTACTTCGACATCTCCAAGTTCCCGGCTTACGGACAGCTGAGCGGCATCAATCTGGACGACCAGGAAGCGGGCGCGCGCGTCGAAGTCAACAGCGAAAAACGCCACCCCGCGGACTTCGCGCTCTGGAAAAAGGCGGACCCCCTGCATATTATGCAATGGGACAGCCCTTGGGGCAAAGGTTACCCCGGCTGGCACATCGAGTGCAGCGCGATGAGCCGCAAGTATCTCGGCGACACGTTTGACATTCACAGCGGCGGCGTCGACCATATCCCCATCCATCACGAAAACGAAATCGCCCAAAATGAAGCTTTGTCCGGACACCGCAGCGTCAACTACTGGATGCACGGCGAATTCATGCTGGTCGACGGCGGCAAGATGAGCAAGAGTCTCGGCAACACCTATACGATTGCCCAGCTCGAAGAAAAAGGCTACGCGGCGCTCGACTTCCGCTTCTTCTGCCTGAACGCCCATTATCGCAAAAAACTCAATTTCACGTTTGAAGGGCTGGATGCCGCGCGCACTTCGCGCGAACGTCTGATGGCAGCCCTTGCCCAGCACAACGCATCCCCCGCGCCGACCGCACCCGAAAAGCTCGAAGCCTACCGCAACCGCTTTGTCGAGGCAATCAACGACGACATCAACGTACCGCTCGCACTTGGGATTCTGTTTGAAGCAATCAAGGAGCCCAAATCCAAAGATATCTACAAGCTTGCGCTGGAGTTCGACAAGGTGCTCGGACTGTCGTTTGACGTACTGCCCGCCTTGCCGCAGGAAGAATCCGAACCCGTACCTGCCGAAATCGCGGCGTTGATCGAACAGCGCACCCAAGCCAAGAAGGACAAAAACTACGCTCTTGCCGACCGGATCCGCGCCGAAATCGCCCAAAAAGGCTACAGCGTCATCGACACCAAAGACGGCGCAAAAGTCACAAAGCTCAAGTGATCGTCTGCCCGCGTTGCAACATCACGATCGGATGCCGCACAACGGTATGCCCGTTGTGCCACGCTCCGCTCGATCTTTCCGACGGGCGCGCCGCCCGACTGCGCGCGCTTCCCGTGCCGTATCCCCGCATCACGGGGACGCCGCGCACGGGGCAGGCGTTGTTTGAACCGTTGTATTTTTGCATTTCCCTCGCGCTGGTTCTGATCGCGTTTTTGACCGAGGGACTTCTGACACAAACGTTGCGTTACTCGTACTTTATCGCGGCGGGATTGATCTATCTATATATTCTGATCCGCAAAACCTTTACAAACACCCGGTTTTTTTCGCAAAAAATCGTCGTGCAAGCCGTTGCGCTTTCCGTTCTTGCCGTCGCCGCGGCGGGGTTCTTGCCGGAGCATATCGTCTTTACCATCGTCCTGCCCCTTATTCACCTCGTTTCGCTGCTTGCCGTCGTCGTGTTTGTCGCCGTTCACTTCCGCTCGCCAAGGCAATATCTGATCAGCCTGTTTGCCGTCGCTTTGCTCGGATTTTTTCCGCTGATCGGCGTCATTTTCTTTCAGCCGCCCGACTACACCTTCGTCCCCGCCGTCGTTACGGCGTCCTTCAGCCTTACCGCAATCGTCTCTCTTTTCGTGTTCGGCGCCAAAAAATTCCTCCGCGAACTCCGCCGCAACTTCCACCTCTGATTACAGCACCCCGAGGATGCCCAGCGCGCGCGTCTCGGTGTCCAGCAACTCGGCGACGTCGGTTCCTTCCGCGCCCATCCGATCGAGCAGAACAAACAGCTCGATCTGACTTTCCACCAATTTTCGGTACAGATTGCCCTGCACCCGACAGCCGCCCGCTTTGAAGTCGGGTACGCTTTGCTCCCCGATCAACGCCCGCAACGCCGCAAGCGTTTTGTTTTTGAGTGCCTTGAGATAGGACAACGTTCGTGTCGCCTGCCCCTGGCGCATCCTTGCCGCATCGATCCACTCGATCTGCCGTTCGACGAGGTACGCCGCGTCCCGCGCGGCAGAACTGTTTGCCGCCGCTCCCAGCGTCGCGCGGTACTCCCGCGCCATCCGTTCCATATAATCACCGTCCATCGCGCCTCCTTGTGCTCCATTGTATGACAAAGCGCGCCGTTTGGTGCGTTGCAACAAAAAACGCGCCGAAAAGCGCGTTTTTACCGATTCGGTCGGGCGCGGCTGTTATTTTGCTTCGATCGAAATCCCCTTTTTCCCGATTACCAGCTTTTTGTCCTTGACGGTCAGGATTCCGCTCAAAAGCGGTACGGCAAGAAAGACAATCGACATCACGATCCCCAACGAATAAATGAGATATTGCACGCCGAGCTTGGGGAAAATTGCCTGGAAGTCCACCGCTACCATCTTGACCATAAACTCGCCGACGGGACCGTAGAGATTGCTTGCCGCGGGAAACAGTGCGACAAAAACATAAAGGAGCGGCAGCGTCAACACGGTACTGAACGCCGTAATCCCGATGGTCAAGGCGTTGCGGAGCTTTTTGTCCTCGATCGTTGCCGCAACGTTTGAAAACAACATGATCCCCACCGACATCGTTACGATTACGATAATATATCGTACGATTATATGCCCGATCTTATAAAAAGCCGGAAACACGGGGACGATTTCCGCCGCAGTCAGAACAAATAGCAAGCCGAATACGATGAT
The DNA here is from genome assembly GCA_018713745.1 of Candidatus Stercoripulliclostridium merdipullorum. Lineage (GTDB taxonomy): Bacteria > Bacillota > Clostridia > Christensenellales > DTU072 > Stercoripulliclostridium > Stercoripulliclostridium merdipullorum. The sequence goes on from DVOH01000039.1 coordinate 33,957, forward strand.
TACGACGGCAACGGCAAGCAAGCCGATCTGAACTTTGAGTTTTTTAGTCGATTTTGCGGGCATAATCTCCTCCTGAATCCCCAAAATGTTTAACCCGACGCCAACAGTTGCTGCCAGCGGTCTTCGTTGACGAGATCGACGGTTTCCACCCGTCGGTAAAGACGGTCCAGTGCGGTTTTGACGCGGTTGCTTTGCATGGCGGCAAGCGCCTTATCCCGTGCAAGGGACGATCCCTTCGGCACGAAGCCCACCGCCCCCGTAAAGCGGACATAATCGTTCTCCGACCCGATGAACGTGGTCGGAATCACTTCTTCGGCAAAATATCGGAGGGTCGCCTTGATCACGCGCGCACCGTACGGATCGTCGGGTTTGAACGGAATCTCCGCCGTCAGAATGCTGTCGCCGCGATACCAAAAGCGCAACGTGCCGTCGGCAATGACCGTCAGCGTCCCGTCTTCGCGGTCGGCGATTTCGAGAAGATCCCCCGATCCCGCCCCGCCTTTGACGGGCGGCAGATACACTTCTTCGGCAGGCATCGAAAAGCGTGCCGCTTCGTAGCGGCCGCCCCCTTCGACGTCGCTTCCCGCGGCAAACGCTTCGATCTCGCGCCAACCGCCCGCAACCATCATAACGTTGGCTTTGGCGCAGTGGTAGCGCTCGAACATCTCGATCGCCTCTTTGTCGATTGCCGCGCGGATTTCCCGCGTCGTACAATCGCCGTACTCCACGACGACACTGTCAACAATATCGCCGTCTGTCAGACTGATTTCGGCGGTTCGGGATCCCAAAAAGACAATTACCTCGGGGTCGTCAAGCTTGCGTTCGGGTGTTGCCCGATCGAGCATACACTCGAGATGCAGCTCTTTGTCAAAGGTTTTGTCGCAGGCAAGACGTACGCCGCGCGTCATCTCGTCGTCGGTCAAAAACCGCCGATCCAGCGCCGTAACGGGGAGGGCGGGCGCAACGATCCGACACCTGCCGCAGACGCCTTTTCCGCCGCAGGGAAAACGGAAGCCTTCGGCGATCAGCCGATCCCGAAGGCTCTCAGGTTGTTGTGTTTTTAAGATCAGTTTCATCGTTTAAGCAAAATACTCGACCCAAACGGCAGGATGCTCGACATAGCTTGCGCCCTGTTTGACGGAGATCGTCCCGAGAACGGAGAATTCGCCCGTACGGTTGCCGCGGACATACATATATCCGCCCGCATTGTAAGCGACCGTCGTGCCCGCTTCGATCGTCAGCGTAAACCCGTTGCACTCGACGTTGAACGGCATGGTAAACGCGCCGCTGACCGTCGTATCCTGCGTCAGCTTGATCGTCATCCCGGGCTTTCCGCTGCCGGGATTGGCGGCTATCAGCGCGGCAAGCGTTTCGGGCGTCAGCACTCCGCCGCTCAGTTCGTACTGCGGCGGGACCGCCGTCGGATTGTTGAGCAACGCGATATAGTCTTCGACCATCGATTGCGGCGTCGCGTTGTAAATCCGCGATTTGACAAGATAAGCGCTGTCCGCTATCGTTACGTTGAGAATGCCGAGCAGTTTCAGCTTGTACACCGAAGCGTCTTGTCCGAATGCCTGCGACAATGCCGAAGGCAGTTCGTCCAATTGGGTTTCGGGCGCGACCAACGCGAGAATCCCTTTGTCGTAGTCACGGAAAATATCTTTGATCGTCAGGCTGGCGATGGTGTTGTTAAGATCGGTTGCGTTGAGCTTGGTGTTGCGCAGACTCCACAACAACGGTTCGACCTCGCCTTCTTTCAGTTCGATCATTTCCCCGATCGTCGTATCTTCGATCGCCCGCGTCAGTTCTGCCCCGAGATCGGTCACCTTGGCGCCTTTCAGTTTGATCAGCACTGCGTGCGACTTGGGTTGGTCGGGATCGTAATCGGGAGAGGCGGGATCGTTGATTTTGACGGCGTCGCCCATCGTCATTTCGTCGATCGCCTTGCCCATTTCGTCCAGTTTCTTATCCCCGAGATAGCTCCAGACATGGCTGGTACCGACTTCGATCAGCTCCGAAATCGGTTTTTCCTTGAGGGCGTCGTCGATGCTCATCCGCGTGCGGTTGCCGTTTTCGTCGTACTGCGTCTTCATCGAGCAATCTTTGAGGGCTTGCAGAATTTTGGACGAGTTTTCGTCAATCGTCATCATTTCGCCCAGCGTCATCGCGTTGATCGTGTCGTCAAGGCTGGTCCCGTCGCTCAGTTCGCCGATCGTCATCGGCAACAGTTTTTGCATGACGGGCGAAGGATCGTCCTGCTTGGCGATCAGTTCTTCGAGCTTCATCGAGTTGAGAATGCTGTCGAAGTCGTTCGAAATTTCCTGCAACGGATATTGTCCGAGTTTTTGGAGCATGGGGCTGGACTCGGTTTTGGTCGGGTCGGCAACGACGTCCGCGGCATATACAACCGTAATAAACCGGTCAAGATTGTAGGTGTCCATCGTCTCGAACGCCGTGTTGAGGGGTTGCGACAAAAAGGATTCTTCTTTGAAAATAGGGAAGTCCGGCAGTCCGATCGACATTTTGTCGGACGCACCCTGAAGGGTCAGATTGTCGGCGATCGCTTCGGACAAGCCGCCGAGTGTCGCCTCTTTGATCACGGTCTGTTCGACGCCGAAGTTGTCGTAAATCAGCTGACTGACCGAATCGAGTCCGATCATGCTTTCGAGCTTGCCGACTTCGGTTTCGTTGAGTTTGGCAACGGTGTTGCCGATCTCCTTGATATAGTCCAGCAGGCTCATGTTGCGGTATTCTTCGGCGACTTCGAGTTTGAGCGATCCGAGAGAATTGCCCACGAGATCGACGACTTGTCCCGTCGAGCCTTCTTGTTTTAGCAAATTATAGGCGTAAAATCCCGCGCCGCCGACCAAGCCCACCGCACCGATCACGATGCCGAGCAAAAAGATCAAAATTTTACCGAAACATTTCATAAGAATGCCCCTTCCGCGCAGACAAACGCGCTGTTACTTTGCAAGTTTTTCGAGGTTGATATATTTGACGATGTAGTCGTAGACAAAATTGTTTTCGACGATCAGGCTGCCGATGGTGCTTTGCTCGAAGACCGTCTTAACCTCGGTAAAGAAGGAGAACGGGAAGAGCATCTGACAAACCGTCACGACGCACAGAACGACGACGGCGCCGACCGCAATCCCGAACACAAAGCCCACCAATTTGTCCAAAAAGTGGACGACGTAAATGTTTTGAACCATTTTGTGCAGAATGAAATACAACAGCGCAAACGCCAGGCGCAAAACAATCAGAAGACCGACAAAGACGATCGCCATAATAATCAGATTGGCAACCGCCTGGGACACGGCAACGGATAGGTATACCGCATCCTGCTCGGCAAGCGCCGACACGATGAAGGGACGAATCAGCTCGTGCAGCTTGATCGTCTGATACGGCGAGCCGTTGAAAATGGTGCTGAAACTCTGATAATTGCCTTCGTCGTCCTGAAACGCGAGTTCGTCCGAAGTAAACTCGCCGTCGCCGTTGAAATCGTAATACACGATGTTGGCATACGAATTGGGCAATTCGGCGGCGATGCCGGTTTCGATTTTTTCGACGAGTTTGGTTTCGGCGTCGGTGTTGTCGACGATCATCTGCGTGACGGGCGAAGCCAGCACGACGGCAAGCGCAAGGACGGCGATCGAGCAAACCAGTCCGTAAGCCGATTTGACCAGACCTTTTTTGAGTCCGACGATTGCAAACACGACCAGAATCAGAACGATGACGGCGTCGACAATCAGTCCGTACGAAAAATTAAATGCGGCGAGATTCATGTTGCCTCCCTGTTGTCAGCTGAAAGATATACGCATACATTATAACACCTACATATAATAAAATCAAGTTCTAATATCGGGATATTCGCCGCCCGGAATGGCAATAATTCCCGCAAACCGTCTTCTCGGAGGAACTATGCCATTACCCGTAATTTTGTGTATCGGCTCGTCGGGCGTCAGCGGTGACAGCCTCGGACCTTTGGTCGGCGACCTGCTCCGCCGCCGCTACAATGTCAAAGCGTTTGTCTACGGCTGTCCCGAACGGCCCGTCAACGGACTGAATTATACGCAATACATCGAGCACATCGAACGCGTCCACCACGGCAGCGTCGTCATCGCCGTCGACGCCTGCGTCGGCAGTCGGGACGACGTCGGCAAAATCAAATTTTCGCCTTCAGGGCTGACCGCGGGCGGCGCTCTCAACAAAAATCTGCGCCGCTTCGGCGACCTCGGCGTGCTCGGGGTCGTCGCACCCCGACAGCAAGACAATCTGTCGGCATTGATGCAGGTGCCGTTTTCCTTCGTCGACGAAATGAGCCGCGCCGCCGCCCGCGGCGTCGTCCGCATTCTCGCTGCTTTGCAGGCAGGCGGAACGATCACCTAAAATACACCTTTTTCACACAAAAACCCGTTGCAATCGAGGGTATTTTGTGGTAATATATATGATAATCTATCAATTTCTTCCCGATAAAGAGGATCCATGGAACCGAAAACAATTAACAGACGAACCCTCCTGATCATCGCCGCGGCGATCCTCGTGATCGTCCTGATGGTGGTGCTTCTGACAACCAATACTTCCAAAACACCCGTCATCTCGTTCAGCGAGCTGATCGAGGGGCTTCAGACCGACGCCCCCGCCGAACAAAAAATCATCGGCGTACAATTCTCGGGCAATTACTCCGTCAGCCTCCTCTATCAAAAAGATCAGGGACGCCTCGAAGATTTCAAAAAAGGCAAGTTCGCTTCGGCAACCTGTATCACCGTTTACCGCGACTATCTGGTCGACCAGATTTACTCTTCCGAAACCATCGACCCGTCGGGCATTTACCTCAACCTCAACAACCCCGACGAACGGAGTTTTCTCTCCTATCTTTTCCCCGCACTCTCCCTGCTGATGCTGATCGGCATCGCGATATTTATGTTCTTCTCGATGCGCGCCAACAAAAACGGCGGCGGCGCGCTGAGCTTCGGCAAAACCAAAGCTCGCGTCAGTTCATCCGTCAAAGTCCGCTTCAGCGACGTTGCGGGCGCCGAGGAAGAAAAAGAAGAACTCAAAGAGATCGTCGAATTTCTGAAGTCCCCCAAAAAGTTCCGAGATGTCGGCGCACGGATTCCCAAAGGCATGCTTTTGGTTGGCAGCCCCGGTACCGGTAAAACGCTGTTCGCCAAAGCCGTGGCGGGCGAAGCGGGGGTTCCGTTCTTCTCGATCAGCGGCTCCGACTTTGTCGAAATGTTTGTCGGCGTCGGCGCAAGCCGTGTTCGTGACCTCTTTGCCCAAGCCAAAAAGAATCAGCCCTGTATCATCTTCATCGACGAAATCGACGCCGTCGGCAGAAAGCGCGGCGCCGGTCTCGGCGGCGGCAACGACGAACGCGAACAGACCCTCAACCAGCTCCTCGTCCAGATGGACGGCTTTGACGAAAACGAAAGCGTCGTCATTATGGCGGCGACCAACCGCGTCGACGTCCTCGACCCCGCCTTGCTCCGTCCCGGACGCTTCGACCGACAGATCTACGTTCATCTTCCCGACGTCCGCGGCAGAGAAGCGATCTTTAAGGTACACAGCCGCGGCAAGCCCATTTCGCCCGACATCGACTTCAAAAATCTTGCCCGCCTGACGACGGGATTCAGCGGCGCCGATATCGAAAATCTCCTCAACGAAGCGGCAATCCTCGCCGCGCGCGACGGGCGCAAGCTGATCCTGATGAACGACCTCCTGGAAGGCATCAACAAAGTCATCGCCGGCCCGCAGAAAAAATCGCGCGTCGTCACCGAAAAAGACAAGCGCATCACCGCTTACCACGAAGCGGGACACGCCCTGGTCGGCAGAGTTCTCCCCTACTGCAAAGCGGTACAGGAAGTCAGCATCATTCCGCGCGGTATGGCGGCAGGCTACACGATTTCCCGCCCCAAGGGCGACGACAGCCATATTACCAAAAATCAGCTGAACGACGAAATCGCCATGACCCTCGGCGGACGCGCCGCCGAAGAAATCGTCATCCGCGACATTACGACGGGAGCAAGCCAGGACATCAAACAAGCAACGGGCATTGCGCGTCAGATGGTCACGGACTGGGGGATGAGCGACAAGCTGCCCAACGTATTTTTCGGTGGGGAACAGGAAGTCTTTATCGGCAGAGATTATCAAACCCAGGCGTCCTACTCCGACGAAGTCGCCGCCGTCATCGATGCCGAAATCCGCAAGATCATCGACACCAACTATGCCCGCGCCCTCGAAGTCCTGCGCACGCACGAATCGGTGCTGCACGATATGGTGCGCCTGTTGTTTGTACACGAAACGATTTACGGCGACGAAATCGACCTCTTGATGGAAGGAAAATCGGTCGACGACGTCAACGAATATATCCGCAACAAAAAAGAAGAGCAGCTTCGCCTGACGCGCGAAAAAGAAGAAGCTGCCCGCCCCCAACCCGTCCTGGGCAACGCATCCTCGATCATCGTGCCCGAGCCTAAGGATTCCGGCGACGCGCCGTCCGACAACGCGCCCGAAGCGCCCGCCCTGCCCGCGCCCGCAAGCGATCCGTCCGAGTCTCAACCCTCCGACAACGAGGCTTCCCCCGAAGCCGCGAAAGGCGACCCCGACGACAAACCGCAAGCCTGACCCCGCGTTACTTCAACGGGAATCCCGACGGATTCCCGTTTTTCTTGTGTTACAATCCGTTTCAAGCCCCAACATCTTGTGACTGTCGGGACTTTTGCGATTTCCCATAAATTTTATCGTTCAATCAGTTGACAAACCTTTCAAATTTTTATACTATATATAAGCATTATCGCGGGGTGGAGCAGTTGGTAGCTCGTCGGGCTCATAACCCGAAGGTCATGTGGTTCAAGTCCCATCCCCGCTACCACTTTGGCGGCGTAGCTTAGATGGTTATAGCGGCCGGTTCATACCCGGCAGGTCGTTGGTTCGAATCCGACCGCCGCTACCAAAATAATTTCAATCCGGCCCCATGGTCAAGCGGTCAAGACATCGCCCTTTCACGGCGGTAACGGGAGTTCGATTCTCCCTGGGGTCACCAATCACGGGGGCATAGCTCAGCTGGGAGAGCGCTTGCCTTACAAGCAAGATGTCACAAGTTCGAGTCTTGTTGTCCCCACCAAACGAAGTATAAGGGCGCATAGGGTGTCCTTTTTTCGTATTCTCGCTCGGTTACATACGTCTTTGTATGCGCCCGTCGCGCTCACACTCAAAAGTCCCCCTCTGCATCCCTTCTCCTTCGTTTGGCTTAATCTTTTCGGCGAATGGCACAACCTTTCTTCGTGTCTCGGGCTTGGTTACATACGTCTATGTATGCGCCCGGCGCCCTCGCACTTGAAAGCACGCACCCTTCATCCCTTCTCCTCGGTTTGGCTTATTCCTTTGGGCGCATTGGGTGTCCTTTTTTCGTATTCTCGCTCGGTTGGTATGTCCATTATACGCGCCCGTCGCGCTCTTCGGTTGCGCCCGCTTGGCTGTCGCCACCGTTACCACCCTGCGAAAGGATCCGGTTGGTTGCGATCGCTTACGATCGCCACCGTATCCACCCTGCGAAAGGATCTTTTGCCCGATTTCCGTCGGGAGTGTCGCTCAATGCAACAATGCAATTCACGCTCCTACCCTCGGAACTCGGGCAAAATCTTTCTTTCTCGGGTGCGGATTACTTCTTTACAAATAATTAGCGTTTAGTGAGTGTTTAATAAGGATAAAACTCTCTTTCTCGGGTGCTGACTGCGCCTTGACAAGTGAATAGCGCTTAGTGACGACTTTAATACGGATAAAAATCTCTCTTTCTCGGGTGCCGACTGCATCATTACAAGCCGCGGGCGTTACACGGAAAAATTGCTTCTTCAAATCAAAGCATATTGTTTATATTCTCTCCGTGATTTAATCGTGTAATGTATTTCGATCAAACAATGGTGAAGCAAAAAATTCTTCCAAACTGATATCAAATCCTTCGCAAATGGCGTACAGCGTTTTTAATTTTACCGAGGTGCTTCTCTTTTTCTTGATGGACGTCAGTGTCGTTTGCGGAACGCCGCTCCGTTCCGACAAAGCATATTTCGTCATCTTACGTTCGATACACAACTGCTCTATGCGCAATGCAACCGCTTCTTCCAAAAGCATCCTGTCCAAACCCCGAACCCTTACTCTTCTTCGGGTTCGTTAAAATAGTCCCGGTCGAAAAATTCCGACAACGTGATGCCCGCCCCTTCACAAAAGGACTTGATCGTCGAAACTTTTGAGCATTGCGTTCTGCCCTTCATCAGGTCATAAATCGCAGACGGAGATTTTCCGCCGCTTACCGTGGCGCCGCCAACTTTAATTTTCTTGTCTTTACAAATTTCTTTAATCCGCTTAATAATCGCGTCATTCAGCCGCATACTCACCTCGTGGAACTCCGTATCGTGATTCCACGATTTCAGTGTAAAAAATTTGCATATTTTTATCTCGTGGAACTCCACGATTATTGACAATACTTCAACTTATGGATAGGTGAATTATACTTTCAG
>DVOH01000040.1 GCA_018713745.1 Candidatus Stercoripulliclostridium merdipullorum
CGAACTTTTGGTTGCGCCCGCTTGGCGGTCGCCACCGTTACCACCCTGCGAAAGGATCTTTTGCCCGATTTCCGTCGGGAGCGTCGCTCAATGCAACAATGCAATTCACGCTCCTACCCTCGGAACTCGGACAAAATCTCTCTTTCTCGGGTGCCGACAACTTCTTTACAAGTGGTGATTGCTTAGCGGCGACTTTAATAAAGGTAAACCTTTTCTTTCTCGGGCGCCGACCGCTCCATATCGATTGGCGGATGAAGTCCCGGGTTCTTCCGACATTCTTACGGCACAAAAAAAACGCAACTCGCGTTGCGTTTTTGTGGAGCTGATACCGGGACTCGAACCCGGGACCTCATCCTTACCAAGGATGTGCTCTACCTCCTGAGCCATATCAGCATCGGTCGTCGATATCGATCGACGCTTATCTATTATATGTGGAATACGACCGCTTGTCAATGATTTTCAGCATTTTTGCCGATCGGATTTATCCGCGGTTGTCGTTTGGCCGATCGGAAGTTTCCGTCCGGGAATTCGGTTGTCCTTCGGATTTCTTCCTGCGGATTGCCGCAACCCCTTCCTTCACACCCCAGATCAGAACGGTCAACACAAAGATTCCCGCAAAAATCCCTGCCTGGACGTCAGCTCCTATGGTTTCGCCGAAGAAGTTAAGCGTCATCGAAAACTGATCTTCGAGCACTCCTTCCACACTGGGAAGCTGAGCGGCAATTTTGTTCAGCGCACCCTCCATATACAGATTACGGAACACCGAAGCCGAATACGTGCCGGGAAGAAACAACGCGACATATTGGACTGCTTTGGGGAAAATCGACAGCGGCATATACGCCCCCATCAAAAACCCGATCGCCGCGCTCATGATCCCGGTTGCCGCTCCGTGCTGCGCCGAAGTTTTCAGTGCGCCGCAAATCAGCGTAGACAGCGTAGCCGCACCCGCCGCCGAAAGCACCATCCAGCCGATAATCGAAAAAGCATCCCCGACCGAAAGCGTCCACTCGCCCCCTGCTGCAAATACAAACGAAACGGCGAGTACAAACGCACAAATACTGAAGGTAATCAGCAGATTGGAAATCAGATAAGCCGCCGAAAGCACCCCGCGTTTGACGGGTGCCGCCATGAGATCGGCGAGAATTCCGTCCTCTCTGTCCTTAATGGTAATACTCTGCGCCGAAAACGATACCGTAACGCATGCCACCGAAATCACACCTGCGAGCATCCAGTTGTCGACAAACGTTTCCAACAACTCGCGATCGACCGGTGCGTTGCCGAAGGCGCCGAGTACGGCGTCCATCTGGACATCGCGCAAAAAGAGAATATACAAAATCAGAATGATAAGCGGTGACAACAGCGAAAAAAACACCGACATCCCGTCTTTCAAAAATAATTTGAGATTTCTGCCGATCAGGTTTGCGAGCATAATTGCGTCATCGCGCAACGAAACTTGTTTCATCGTTCTGATTCTCCCGTCAAGCGTTTGCCCGTCACGTTCAAAAACACGTCGTCCATATCGCCCTTGATCACTTCGAAGTCCGAAATAACGCTGTCGAACTTCTGCAAAAGATATTTGGCATGCGCGCTGTTTTCGACAATCAGGCGATACGCGTTGTTTTCGTAAGCGTGGGGGTAGGACTGAAACATTGCGTCCAGTTCTTCCGAACGGTCGGCGTATACAACGAGATAATCGCGCGAAAACCGATTTTTCAACGAAACCGGAGAGCCTTCCGCCGCAATTTTACCCGCATCGAGAATCACGACGTTTTCGGCGCGGTTGGCTTCCTCCATATAATGCGTGGTCAAAAAAACCGTCATACCCGTTTCTTGCCGCAGGGACTCCACCGTCGACCAGACGGTTTTGCGGGTTTGCGGATCGAGTCCCGTCGTCGGTTCGTCCAAAATAAGCAGCTCGGGCGCGTGAATCAACCCGCGTGCCACATCGACGCGCCGCCGTTGTCCCCCTGACAGTTTGCCGTAGGGTCTTGTCAGAATTTCGGCAAGATCGAAGCGATCGCAAAGCTCGTCCAGACGTTTCTTCCATTGTTCCCCGTTGATCCCGTAAAAAGAAGCGCGAATCGTAAGATTTTCCTTGACCGTAAGGCGCGCGTCGAGAATCGACCCCTGAAACACGACGCCGATCCGCCTGCGGATTGCCTCGGGATCCCGATCGAGATCGAACCCCGCCACGCGGACACTGCCTCCGTCTTTTTTCAGCAGCGTACACAAAATATTGATGGTTGTGCTTTTTCCTGCTCCGTTCAGCCCGAGAAAGGCAAACAAACTTCCCCGCTCCACCGAAAACGAAATTCCGTCAACCGCTTTCAGATTGCCGTAACTTTTTTGCAGATTGCGGATATCCAGAACTTTTTGCATAAAAACCTTCCGAGAATTTTAGTATATTATACCATACCCTAAGTATAATGGCAACTGTTTGCGATTTCCGCAAGCGCGAACGCTTGCAAGTTTTTGTTATCTTTTGTATAATGTTTTCGGGAGGAGACCTATGCAAACCGATCATCGTTTTCGAAATTTGATTGACACCGTATCCGCAAAAATCCGAACGCCCTCATTCCGTCGCGGGATCCGTACCGCTTCGGTTGCCCTGATTGTTGCCGTTTTTGCCGTCGGCACCGCACTCGGCGTATATTCTCTTGCGGCTTATTGCCCGATCCGTCTGTATGTCGAAACGGGAAAAACCGCCCAAACTCTCGAAGGATTCGGTGCGTCTTCCGCATGGACGTTCCAACAACTCGGCGCGACGGGTACGCCCGACGCCCGCAGCGGAGCCGTCGATCTGCTGTACGGAGAATCGGGCTTGGAACTCAGCATCTTCCGTTACAACATCGGCGCGGGATCTGCCGAAACACGTTTCGACAACGTCTTGCCCTACTCCAACGATTGGTTTGACAAAGCGCGGCGTGCCGAAAGCTTTTTTGTCGCCGAAACCTATCGCACCGACGCCGATTTTGCCGATCCCGACAATTACGACTTTGAAACGCGCGACGTCGCGGTACAACAAATGTTTAAAGCCTCGCTTGCGACGGGGAATATCCGTCGCGTGGTGTTTTTTGCCAATTCTCCCCACTATCTTATGACGAAATCGGGCACATGCACGGGACGCGAAGTGCAACAAGACAATCTGAAAGAGTCCTCCTACGAAGCATTTGCCGACTATCTTTTGATTATTGTCGGCGCATTGTATCGCAAGCATCTTGCCGATCTTCCCGTCGTCCCCGAAGTTTATATCAGCCCGATCAACGAACCGCAATGGGACTGGGGCGGCGATGGCGCGTCGCAGGAAGGATGTCATTATGATCCCGAGCCGCTTGCCGCGTTTTATGACGTCTTCTATCGCAAACTGACGGCGTGGAACGCCGCCCACGGTACCGACTTCCGTCTCGACGCGTTTGAGTCGGGCAATTACAAAAAATACGTCACGCGCGACGACTATCGCGACTATCTCGACGCCATGAGCCGCTACGACTACTTCGACAAAATCGATACCCTGTCCTTCCATGCTTACGGCGCGGAAGACAGTCTGTATCATCGAAAACAGTTTTCGCGTTTTATGGATTCCCATTATCCCGATTTTAAGGTATCAAGCACCGAGTTTTGCGAACTGCAATGGGGACGCTTCGACACCATGGAAAGCGGTCTGTATCTCGGCAAAGTGATCCTGCGCGATCTCACGATGATCGATGCCGTCGACTGGAGCTGGTGGCTTGCCGTCTCCACGGGCGATTACAACGACGGGCTGGTCTATTGGGACACGGCAAAGGACGGAACACAAAGCTTGTCCGTACTCAAACGCTATTATGTCATGGGACACTTCACCAAGTGGCTTTCGGCGGGTGACGTGAGAGTAGCGACAGGGTCTTCCGACGTGACGGGTTGGTCGGGAATCGATTTCGGCGCATTCTTGAAGCCCGACGGAACCCTCGTTCTGATCTTCTTGAACGACGGCGCCGAACGCACGGTACGCCTCAGCGGTCTCGAAGGCAATCGGACGGGAACGAGAATTCTGACCACGCAGAACGTCACATGGGAAGAAAGCGCCTTCGTCTTATCCGACACCATAACCCTACCCGCCGACAGTGCAATGACCGTCCTCCTGAACCCGTAGTTCCGTTTCTCCCGAATATCAGAACAGGCAAGGGAACCCCTTGCCTGTTTCCGTTTGGTCGAAATGAAAAACCTTAGCGACTTCGCACACTTTTTTCGGAAGCGTCCAAAAGATCGCCTCCTCTGGACAACGCGGGATCAAGCCCCGCACGCAATTTCATATACATTGCGACGGGCGATGCCTTCGGCAGTACCGCAATCCCCAAATCCGCCCAATCCCGAGCCGAGCGGTAGCGGACATCGGCGGAAGCTCCGGCAAGCCAAAGCGGAATTCTTTTCTCCTTGAGCGATGCGGCAAATTTCGTAATTGCCGCCCCTTCGGTCGCCGTCGTACCGGAGTGATACGCCGTTATCATAACGGCGTCGACGTCGTCATCGACCGTCGGATACATACAGTCGGGGTGTGCGTGCAACCAAAGCACTTTTTTGCCGTCGGCGTAGCCCGTTGTCGGAGCGCCCTGACGGTCGCAATCTTCTCTGTAATAGGGATAAGGGATGAACCCCGTCTTTCCCTGTCGGAACCCGTAAGGACAAAACCCCGCCGAAAACAGATCGTCGTCATACGCGCGATGTGCCAAAACCCGCGTTGCGCGATGCAACGTAACTTTGTCTTCGCCGGTGTTTCGATACGGGATCAGCACGCCGCGATGACGCTTTTCCGCAATCGACGCGAGGGCGGCGGCGAAATTGTCGATGCCGTTTGCCCCCGCTTCTCCGATCGGACGGTTGCTTGCGACAAGAAAAACCGGAACGTCGCACTGTCCCAACGCATATCCGAGGGCGCATCCCGCATACGCCAACGTATCGCTGCCGTGCGTAACGACAATCCCGTCGGGACTTGTCTTTATCGCTTCGGAAACCGCCGCGATCAACCGATCGAGATACTCGCCCGTCAGTTGCTCGCTGAGAATGCGATAGGGCGAAACGATTTCGATTTCGGGCAAGTCCCCCGCTTTCTCACGATAGTGCCGCAACAGACGCGTCAGCCCTCCGCGCTCGGGCGAAAGACTGCCGTCGGCGGATATACTTTCAATCGTGCCGCCCGTCGATACAAGCACGATGCGGCAACCCTTTCCGACTTCTTTCATAACGGTATCATCATACTATGCCGCAAAAGAATTGTAAAGGGCAACGACAAAATCGGCTTTTCGCCTCAGTCGATTTTTTCGATGATCAAAATTGTGTTCCGATAGCGCACCGACCCTCCGCAACAATCGTATTGCAATCGGATGGTTTCCTGCTTCCCGAGTTCGGCTACGACAATAATTCTGCCTTCCGACCTTCCGCCGCCTTCGCGCACAATTTCACTGTACGGGACGGTATCCTCTCCGCACTTCAGACAGAACGACGCTGCCGCCTTCCCCCCGCCGTTTTCGATATCGGTCTGCAACGTAAATTTGTATACCCCGGGATTCAAGCGGATTCCGTCCTGACAATATACAATATCTTGATTGCCGCTCGGACGGGTCGTGTTGGGACGCGCAAGATACAACTCCGGACTTTCGCCCGCAAGATCTCCAGCGTCAAAAAAGGAAAATGCCCCGTAACTTCCCGTTGCCCCCGTCGCACCCGTAGGTCCGGGATCTCCGATTCTGCCTTGAATCCCTTGGATTCCCTGGATCCCTTGTATGCCCGTCGGCCCCGTCGCGCCTGTCATACCCGTAGGACCGGTCATCCCTGTAGGACCCGTCGCCCCCGTCGCGCCGGTAGCCCCCGTGGCTCCGGTTTCTCCCGTGGCACCCGTTGCACCCGTTGCGCCCGTTTCTCCGATCGGACCGGGATCCCCGATTCTACCCTGAATCCCTTGAATCCCCGTCGCGCCCGTGGCGCCTGTCGCTCCTGTCGCGCCAGTCGCTCCCGTAGCACCGGTCGCGCCTGTTATAATCCTGATGCGGGGTCTTGGACAGTAACAATTCCCCTCGTTTCCGCAATAAAAACTCATTTCTCCTCCTCTTCGGCGTTGCCGATTGTCTTGTTCATATATATGCGCAAAAAATTGCCGAGCGTTCGGGCAATTCGCTTCCGTTTGCTTGTCTTTGCCGCCGATCAATCGTATACTGTTTTCGTTGGAGGCGATATGAAACACACTTCCGTCGGCACAAAAATTCTGCACTTTTTCAAACACGAAACCGTCTTGATCGTTTCGTTTTTGCTTGCCGTCGTATCGGCATTTTTCGTGCCGCCTTCTGCCGCCTATCTCGATTCGATCGACTTCGGCACGTTGGCGCTCCTTTTTTCGCTGATGGCGGTTGTTGCCGGCATTCAAAATGCGGGATGGTTCGACCGCTTTGCCGTCCGACTTTCCCTACGCTTCCGCTCCTACCGTCAACTGGCGCTCTCGCTTGTCGTCTTGTGCTTTTTCTCTTCCGCTCTGATCACCAACGACGTTGCGCTTATCACCTTTGTGCCGTTTTCCGTCGTATTGCTGAAAAAGCTGAACCTGACCGCCAAGCTCCCCTCCCTTGTCGTACTGGAAACCGTCGCCGCCAACCTCGGCAGTATGCTGACGCCTGTCGGAAATCCGCAGAATCTCTATCTCTTTTCGACTTACGACATGCGCTTTGCCGATCTTTTCATTGCGGTCGCTCCCTATGCGGCACTCTCGTTGCTGATGCTGATCCTTTGCGTACTCCCGGCAAAAAAGTCAGGATTCTTGCCCGTCAATCCACCCGCGGCTCCCCCGCAAAAAACAGACAAAAAGTTTTTGCTCTTTCTGTATCCCGCTTTGTTTATCCTTGCTTTGACTGCCGTATTCCGATTGGTCCCGGCATATATCCCTTGTATTGCGTCTGTCGTTGCTTTGTTGATCGTCGACCGCAAAGCACTGCTTCGCATCGACTACGGCTTACTGCTTACATTTTTATTCTTGTTTATTTTTATCGGCAATATCGGATCCCTCCCGTCTGTTTCCGGAACCCTATCCGATATCGTTGCGGGCAACGAAGTGCTTTCGGGCATAGTCGTCAGTCAATTCTGCAGCAACGTTCCCGCAGCGATTCTGCTCTCCCGCTTCACCCAAGACGCAACGGCATTGTTGGTCGGCGTCAATCTCGGCGGGCTCGGTACGCTGATCGCTTCGATGGCAAGTTTGATCTCCTTCCGCTTCGTCCTGAAAACAGACGTCAAACCGCTCCCTTATCTCCTGCGCTTCACGCTGATCAACCTCTTATTCCTCGCATGCAATCTCGCCTTGTGGTGGTTACTGAAAACATTTGCCTAAATTTCAATTTCCTCTTGCCCGTTCGCAAAGAAAGCGTTATACTGTAAAAAAGGAATTCGTTGCAACGCAACAACAAGGAGGCTTTATATGGCAAACAAAAAACAACCCCAAAAGAAACAATCGCGGTCTTCCTCGGGCATTTCGCTCAACAAAGTCGCATTCTACACCTTTGTCATCGCCGCGTTTGTTCTGATGATTCAGGCAATTCTCGCCCGCGTTCTGCCCGATCTCGCAGGCGCCATGGCAATCATTGCCGCCATCATCCAGATCGTCCTTTACACCATCGCGGGAATTTTGGCATTCCGTTATGTCCGCGGCAAACAACCCGTTTGGATTGCATTGTTCGTCCTGGCATGTCTGGTGCTGATCGTTGCAGTCGTTCTGCCGCTGTTCTGATCCGTTTTTACAAATCTGATCAGTTTTTACAAAACAGAAAGCCGCCCGCAGGCGGCTTTCTTGATGCGTACAAACTTGGTCAAAGGATCACTCTTCCTCCTTCAGCGCCGCAAACCGCTCGGCGCAGATTTTGAGCGCACTGCGAATTTTAAGATGCTGCGGGCACTTCCGTTCGCAAAGTCCGCACTCGACGCATCGGTCGGGAAGCTCCCGCCGTTGCAGGTTGCCGACGTGCCAGGCAACGGCTTTTTTGTTGCCGTACACCGCAAGTATATTGGCAATGGAAAATACCGTCGGAATATTGACGCCCGCAGGACAGGGCATACAATAACCGCACCCCGTACATCCGATAAAGATTTTTTCGGCAAGGATGTTTCGGACGTCGCCCAAGGCTTCCCGCTCGGCTTCGGTCAACGGTTGCAAGGGAGAAACCGCGCCCACATTGTCGAGTACGTCCTCTTGCGTGTGCATTCCCGACAAAACAGTCAGCACACCCGCCTGATCGGCGGCATATCGGATTGCCCATCGTGCGGCACTGTCGTCCGGGCGAACTTGCTTCAGCCTTGCCAATGCGTCGGCAGGGAGCGTTGCAAGGGATCCGCCTTTGACGGGTTCCATGATAACGACCGGAACGCCTTTCGACCGCGCAAGCCGAAGACCCTTTTCCCCCGCTTGAAATTCGGTATCCATATAGTTGAACTGAATTTGACAGAAGTCCCAGTCGTAATAATTAAAAATTTCTTCAAACACTTCGTATTCGTCATGGAAGGAGAACCCGAGATGACGGATTTTGCCCTCCTTCTGCCACGCGATACACTGCTCCAAGGCTTTGCAGGCTTTGGCTTTTTCCCACGTTTCTTTGGTCAGCGAATGCAACAGATAATAATCGATATACTCTGTTCCGAGGCGCTCCAGCTGTTCAGCGAAAATCCGCTTGACATCCCCTTCCGTTTCGATCAGCCAGCACGGAAGCTTGGTCGCCACCGTCAAAGACGCGCGGTCTTTGTCGGCAATCCATTCTCCGACAAAACTTTCGCTTTCGCCGTCGTGATAGGTGTATGCCGTATCAAAATAGGTGACGCCGCTCTCGTATGCGAGATCGAGAAGTTTTTTGCTTGCATGACGGTCGATTGCGCCGCCCTTGGTCGGGAAGCGCATACAGCCGTAACCCAATACCGAAACTGCTTCTTTGTTCCGATTGAATCGTTGTTCCATTTTTCCGATCCTTATATTGAAGAGTAAATTCATTATAACGGTTCCCTTTTTCTTTGTCAACTGCGCCCGAACGGTTGACGATTGCCCGATTTATCCGTAAAATATCGGTTATACTAAGATTATTCCCGAGGAGCGCGCCATGAAACCGAACCGCAAACGTAACGATATTTCCCGCAGCAAACGCATTACGGTCAATGCCTTTCTTGCCGCGCTGATCTTATCGTTTGCCGTCTTCCCCGTTGCGTTCGGGCCCCTACAGCTGGCGGTGTTGCAAATTATCGCCGTCATTGTCGCAGCCGAACTGCTCGGGCTGAAAAACGGCGCGGCGATGGGGCTGTTTTTCGGCTTGGTATCGCTGATCACCGCCATCGCGCGCCCCAACATTTTATCGCAAGCTTTTTACAATCCTCTGGTTTCCGTCCTGCCCCGCATCCTGATCGGCGTCAACGCGTATGCGGTGACGCACGCCCTTTTGCGTACCGCAAAGCGTAAAGATCAGCCTTCCCCTCTCGTCGAACGCGCCCGATCGCTCTCTGAACTCAAAGCACAATGCGCCTCTGCCGAGACCGTGCTTGCCCCGCAAAAAGTTTCCCGTCGTATCCCCTTCCGCACTTTCGCATACGCCATCGGCGCGGCGGCGGGCGTCCTGACCAATACCGTCCTGGTCCTCGGCATGATTATGGTGTTTCACTACGGCAAGACCTTCGGCGGACTGCTGATCGGCTGGGAGTGGATTGCGGCAACGATCGTGACCAACTCGATTTTAGAGCTTGCCGTCACCGTCGTCGTTACGCCCCCCATTGTGCTGACACTGAAAATGCTGTTCTTCCGAGAAAAGACAGAAACCGAAACTTTATAATCCCGATCGCTGTCTTTCGGAACCCCTAACCGTTTAAGTATGAAAATTTTTGAGCAACAAAAAACCGCCCGAAAGGCGGTTTTTCCGTTTGCGACTCGTTTTAGTTTTTGGCTGTCAGAACGGGGCTTCTTGCCGCCCGCACTTCGTCCGGACGACGAATGGCTGCGTGCATCGGAGCCTGATGCAACGCCGCAGGATCGGAATATGCGGTCCGATAAATTTCTTTCAGCACCGCGGCAACACGATCGAGCGTCTCTTTGCTTTCGGTCTCGGTCGGCTCGAACATCAGCGCTTCGTGAACAATCAGCGGGAAGTACATCGTCGGGGGATGAATCCCTTTGTCGATCATCGCTTTGGCGACATCCATTGCCGTAACGCCCGTCTCGGCTTTGAGTTTCTCGAGGGACACGACAAATTCGTGCATGCAATAGCGTCCCCGTTCGGTGGGATAATCGTCTTCGATCAGCGACTTCAGATAGTTGGCATTGAGAACAGCCGTCTCAGCGGCGGAGCGGATCCCCTCCTTGCCCAACGTAATGATATAGGCAAGCGCTTTCAGATAGACGGAGAAGTTGCCGTACCAGCCCGTCACCTTGCCGATCGTCCGTTCGGGTGTAACGAAGACATATCCCTCCCCTTGTTTTGCAACGGCGGGCGAAGGCAAAAAGTCGGCAAGAAACGCCTTACATCCGACCGGACCGCTCCCGGGTCCGCCGCCGCCGTGCGGCGTCGAAAACGTTTTGTGCAAATTCAGATGCACGACGTCAAACCCCATATCGCCCGGGCGCACGACGCCCATAACCGCATTGAGATTGGCGCCGTCATAATACAGCACCCCGCCCGCACCGTGTACGATATCGGCAATTTCGGCGATATTTTTTTCAAACAGCCCGAGCGTTGTCGGATTGGTCAGCATTAAAGCCGCGGTATCCTCGCCTACGACGGCGCGCAAGGCGTCGAGATCGACCCCCTTTTCGGCATCGCTCGGCACATTGACCACCTCAAACCCCGCCATCGTCGCGCTGGCAGGATTGGTGCCGTGCGCGCTGTCTGGTACGATAATCTTATTTCGCTTTGCGTCGTTGCGACCCATGTGATAGGCACGGATCATTTTGAGTGCGGTATACTCGCCGTGCGCGCCCGCCGCGGGCTGAAGCGTGACCGCATCCATCCCCGTAATTTCGGCAAGCAAGCCGCAAAGCGTTTCCATCGCCTCCAATGCTCCCTGTGCCGTTTCGACGGGTTGCAGAGGGTGAAGTTTTGTGAATCCCGGATATTCCGCGATTTCTTCGTGGAGTTTCGGGTTGTATTTCATAGTGCAGGATCCGAGGGGATAGCAGCCGTCGTCCACACCGAACGCCCGCTTGGACAACGCCGTATAGTGGCGTACCAGATCGACTTCGGCGACCTCCGGGAGATCGAGCCCGTCGCGCGCAGCTTCCTGCGGCACGCAGTAGGCTTCCACTTCGGGAATCCGGACGGTTGCCGCCCGTTTGCCCGGTACCGATTGCTCAAAAATCAGTCGCATACCGCCCTCCTTATAATCGCCGCCGCCCGGTCGAGATCCTCTTTGCGGACGGTTTCGGTACAACACCACAAAATGCGATCGCCGTCGAGCGGCAAGCCGCCCAAAATCCCTTCTTTTGCCAACGCTTTGAGGACAGCCTCGGACTTCCCGTTGGCTACCGTGACGAATTCTTGCAAAAACTCGCCGCCGTACGCCATCGAAATACCGGGGATATCGGTGAGCAAGCGCGCAAAATAATGCGCCAGCGACGCCGAAGCCGTCGCAACCTCCCGCATACCCTGCGGTCCCATGGCTGCCATATAAATTGCCGCCGTCAGCGCGCAATGCGCCTGATTGCTGCAGATATTGGAGGAGGCTTTGTCGCGTCGGATATGCTGTTCGCGTGCCTGCAAAGTCAGGACGTAGGCGCGGTTTCCTTCGGCGTCGACGGTTTCGCCGACGATACGCCCGGGAAGCTTGCGCATCTCTTTTTGCTTGCATGCCATAAAACCGAGTTGCAGTCCGCCGAACGCCGTCGGAAGCCCCAACGTCTGAGCTTCGCCGACGACAATGTCGGCACCGCACGCACCCGGCGCTTTGAGAATTGCCCCCATCGCGGGATCGAGTCCTACGACAAATTTGGCGCCGACCTCCTTGGCAATCGCTCCGATTGCGGCAAGATCTTCGATCATCCCGTAAAAGTCGGGTTGCTCGGCATAAATCGCAGCCGTCGTCTTGTCCGCCGCTTCGCGCAAGGCGTCCGAATCGCATCGTCCGTCTTTAAGTGGCAAAAACTTGAGCGTAACGCCTCTGCCTTCGGTATAGGTACGGAGTACCTCTTTGACGTCGGGTCGGATCGCCGTCGCAACGATAACGACGTTGCGGTTGCGGTCGGCAGTCATCAAAACCCCTTCCGCCGCTGCCGAAGCACCGCTGTAAACAGAAGCGTTTGCGACATCGGTCCCCGTCAGTCGGGCGATCATCGTCTGATACTCAAAAATGCTTTGCAAAATCCCCTGCGACATTTCTGCCTGATAAGGGGTGTATGCCGTCAGAAACTCGCTGCGCTTGCTTAACGCGCCGACAACCGACGGAATATAGCGGCGATAACTGCCCGCGCCTCGCAAAACGACGTCAAAAACGGTGTTGCGTTTTGCCATTGCCTCCATCCGTTCGGCGGTTTCCTGCTGGGATACGCCCGAAGGAATGTTCAGTGGCTTTGCAAGCAACGCGGAAGGAACGTCACGGTACAGTTCCGTTACGTTTTTTGCCCCGACGGCGGCAAGCATCGCCTCCTGCTCCGCCCGGGTCATCGACAGATAGTTTGCCATCAGCCTTTGATAAACTCCTTATACGCTTCTTCCGTCATCAGGTCTTCGGGGGCGCCGTCGAGTTCGACTTCGCAAATCCATGCGCCCATCGCGTCGGTGTTGATCAGTTCGGGAACTTCCTCGAGTTCGGTGTTGACGGCAACGATCTTGCCGGAAACGGGTGCGTAAATTTCGGAAACCGCCTTGACGCTCTCGACATCGCAAAGAACGTCGCCCTTTCGGATCGCGGCGCCGACTTCGGGCAGCCCGACGTAGACGATATCACCCAGCTCGTTTTGCGCATAATCGGAGATTCCGATCTTTGCCGCATTGCCGTCGGTCGATACCCATTCGTGCGATTTGCTGAACAAAATTGTTGCCATAGTACACCTCTTAAAATATTATCGCTTTGCCCGATAAAGTTCGGGCACGATTGCAATGGGAATCCGTCTGCCGCGCACCTCGGCTTCGAGTGGCTTGTCGGCGGCGTCTACACGCAGCCGAAGCATCATAACGGACTTCTGGAGTGTGGGCGCGTAGGTTCCGGAGGTGCAGACCCCGACCTGTTCGCTCCCGCTGTAAATCGGTGCGCCCTCGCGCACAATCCCCCGTCCCGTCGCTTCGGCAAAGCAACGGCGGTATTCGTGGCGGCAGGCAAGATACGCCTCTTTGCCGATGAACTCGGGCTTATCGGTTTTGACCGCAAACCCGAGACCCGCTTCGGCGGCGGGCATGGTTTCGGACAGCTCGTGTCCGTATAAAGGCATCCCTGCTTCGAGACGCAAGGTATCGCGTGCGCCAAGCCCCGCGGGGATCAGACCGTCCTCCTTGCCGGCGGCAAGCAGGGCGCGGTAAAGTTCGGGTGCGTCGGCGGAGGCGCAGTAAATCTCGTAGCCTTGTTCGCCGGTGTAGCCCGTACGCGAAATCAGGCATCGCGCGCCGCAGAACTCAATGTCTTTGCGGAAGCGATAATATTTGTCGGGAAGCTCCGCGGGGTCGATCAAACGTGACATCACCGCACACGCCTTAGGTCCTTGCAACGCGATTTCGGCGACATTGTCCGAAATATCTTCAAATTCAACCTCGCCCGTAAGACGCGCACGGAACCAATCGGCGTCTTTTGCTTTGTTGGCGGCATTGACGACGATAAAAAAGGATTCCTCTCCCGTCCGATAAACCAGCACGTCGTCGACCGTTCCGCCGTTGTCGTTGAGCATCAGCGCATAGCGCACCTGCCCCGCCGACATATCGGCAAAACGATTGGACAAAAGCCGCTCCAGCGCAAGGACGGCGTCCTTCCCTTTGACGACAAACTCGCCCATGTGGGACACGTCAAAAATCCCTGCCGCATTCCGCACGGCGTTGTGCTCGGCAAGTATGCCCGAAGCATACTGCACGGGAAGCCGATAGCCTGCAAAATCGACCATCGAGCCGCCCAATTCGAGATGAAGTTCAAATAAAGGTGTTTTCATCCGTGCGTCCTCCCGTTCCGCTCACTCCCGATATGATCATTGTACTCCTTTTGAACGCGGGAATCAAGAGAATAGCTCCTTTCCGACAAGATTTCACGTCGGACTCAGCATTCTTTCCCGTTGAGGGTGCGCATCACAAGCTCGAAATCGTTGTGTTTCAGATAATCTTTCAAAACCGCGGCAATCTCCCGGAACACGACCGCAAACCGTTCGGCGTCCTCTTTGGAGGGGCGGGAAAGGACATAATCTTTGAGATCGAATTGATTTTTGCCGATCCCGATCCGAACCCGTTTGAAGCGATCGCTCCCGACGGAGGCGACAATACTTTTCATGCCGTTATGCGTGCCGGGACCGCCGAACGCGCGCGCACGCACACGAAAACGATCGAGATCGATATCGTCATACAAAACAACCAGATCGTCGGGCGTCCCTTTGTATTTTGCCAAAAGACTTTTGACGGCGTCGCCGCTGAGATTCATGTACGTCAGAGGTTTGGCCAATACCACCGTTTCGCCGTTCACCGAAAAGGTTGCCGTCAGCGACGAGCATTCCGCTTTTTTGATCGGTTTTCCCGTTGCCTCCGCAAGCGCGTCGACGGCGAGAAACCCCATATTGTGCAAGGTATTTTGATATGCTTCGGTGGGATTGCCGAGTCCTACGATGATTTTCATGGCTGTTTCCTCTTGCGTTTTTCTTTGAAAAAATTGCCGAGCAACGCGGCGCATTCGGCTTCCATCAATCCCCCCTCAACCGTAAACCGATGGTTGAAGCCCATATCGACCAGATTGCACTTCGATCCGCAACACCCTGCTTTAGGATCCCACGCACCGAAATATAGTTTCTCGATTCGGGAATTTATGATTGCCCCGACGCACATCGGGCACGGCTCCAACGTAACGTACAGCTCGGTGTTGTCGAGATACCAGTTGCCGATTTTTTTGCACGCCTTGACGATTGCTTCGATCTCGGCATGAAAGACGGCGCAGTTTTTTTTCTCCTTGCGGTTGTGCGCTTTGGCAAGCACTTTTCCGTCCCGCACCAAAACCGCACCGACGGGTACTTCGTCTTCCGCCGCCGCCTTTTCGGCTTCGCGTATGGCAAGTTTCATAAAATCGATTTTGTCCATAGTCTCCCGTTTAAGGCGTTCAGCAGAGGCAGAACCCTTTTGTGTTGATCGATCAGTGCGGGAAGTTGGGTTCGAGGGTAGGGATGCGGCAATTCGTCCTTGCCGACTTCAATCGTCAGTCCCGCTCTGCCCGTCGTTTTGATCCAATAGTCCTTCAATCCGCCCGCCGAGTCTTGCGGCTTTTTGAGGGCATACCCCAATTCGGCGGCAAGCAATTTGCCCGTTCCGTACCCCGCGTCGCTTGCACCGAATCCGTAATAAATTTCTTCCCCTTTGCTGTGATAGGCAAGTACCGCGGCGTAGCTGCCTTGTCCCATCAGCGCGACGGCGGCACGCGTTTCGGCTTCACTTGCCGGACGGGGTCCGACATAATTGGCAGGAGCCGGCGCAAAGACGTTTTGCCGCCCCGTCCCCCAACCGGCGTCGAAATTGACGTTGAGATCAACGGCGCGGGCATTGGCTTTCCAAAGCGAGAAGTCTTCCGACCCGCCGTTGACGGCGATCAGCTGTTTTGCTTCCCGCGCGCTGAGCCCCAGCGCGCCGATGCCTTCGGTGGCAAGGATCAGTCCGTCGACATTCAGGCACGGCACCAGGGTCATATCCCCTTCAAACGCCTTCCACAGCGCCAGCAACAATTCTACCGTGATATGCTCGCGCGCATGGATTCCGCCGAATATCAGCGTTGACCGCGCAGGGTCGCCCTTTTGAAGGCACGGGATGGGTAACCCCGTCTCCGTCCTGCCGATCATCGATAGTTTTCCGCCGCTTTCGCGGCACAGTCCGATCAGATCTCGATAAAGCATATCTTATCGTATGCCGTTCGGAGCAATCGTGACACGCTTATTTGTGATACGCCGTCCCTGCCGAAATCGTCATGGCACGATAAATTTGTTCTGCCACGATTACGCGCATCAGCTGATGAGGATATGTCATCCGCCCGAACGACACCCTGACGTCGGCTGCCTTGCGGACTTCTTCGGACACCCCGTGCGAACCGCCGATCACAACGCTGATCTCGGAAACTCCGCGCTCCCGCGCTTTTTCGAACAGAGCGGCAAAGCCTTCGGAATCCGGCATATCGCCCCCGAGATCGGTCAAAATAACGTATCCCTTCAGTTTTGCCAGAATCCCCTCTCCCTCTTTGCGGCGAATGGCGTCGGGCGTGGGGAGCCGCGAGGCTTCTTCCGTTTCGACAATGGAGATATCGGCAAAACGCGTCAATCGCTTGCGATACTCTTCGACGGCGTCCGCCCAATATTTTTCTTTCAGTTTTCCGACGGTGACGATGCGTATTTTCATCGCAGAACGCCCCAGAAATAGGTAATCACCGTCGTAACGGCAGTCATCGCAAACGCCAGGACAACAAACACATAATCGCCCGAACCGCGTTTCGCTTGCGGGAGGGGCGGTTGCTGTGTTTGCGGAGCCGCCATATCGGGACGCGGCACGCGACGCACAAACCCGTCATAACCGATCGTCGTGACATAAGGTGCCGCCTCGGGCGTATCGTGCGGCATCGGTCGCCCTGCGCTCATGCGGTAAATCCGCTCGAATTCGGCATCCGCCGAGGGGATCGAAAGCGCGGCGGGACGCTGTTTGCGGTAAGGCAGATTGATTTTGGCAAAGACTTTCAGAAGCCCCACCGTTGCGGCGGTCAAAACCGCGGCAATCGCCAGCATAACCAGGAGGTTTTGCGCATAAAACTCCCAGAACGCATAATAAATTTTTCCGATGATATTGCCCTTCTGGTCGCCGAAATCGACGAGAATCACCAAAAAGTTGTTGAGGAAATGCACGATCATCCCCGGCACGATGCTGTCCGATTTCACTGCCATATACGCCATAATCAATCCGCCCACCATGGTGGGGACCAGTTGCGGCGCATTCTGATGCACCAGCCCGAACCCGATGCCGATGATGAGAATTTTGATTTTATCGCCGGGCAGATCGTCGAGGGCGGCAAGCAAAACGCCGCGATCGACGAGTTCTTCGAACAAAGCGGGCATGACCGCGGTAAACAGGATTTCGAAAATCAGGACTTCGGGCGAGCTGAAAATCGTGCCGACCGACGACGAATACGTATACCCCGCCGTCTGCATCAGAATATACCACAGGGTGCTGACCGCCATATTGATCACAAAGCACAACAGCCCCAGAACGAATGCGATCAGATAAGAAAGCGGGTGAACCTTGGGTCGGACGCGGCAATCGGCAAGAAAGCTTTTTTCGCCGCGAAAGAGGGCGCGGTACAAAAGATACGGCACGAGTCCGAGAAAGACCCCTTGCATCAACAGACTGAACATCCAGTTCAGCAGGTTATCGGACAATGCGATGAAAGAAAACAGAATCCGCATGAACAGCAGTCCTGCCGTCGAACAAAAGAAGATCAGACCGAATTTAACCGAACGCGTCACAAAACACCTCACACCGAACCGACCGCTTGCAGGACGGTGACAAACACCAAAAGCGCGGCAAGAATCGCAAGCGTCGCCGCATTCCAAGGGAAGGCGGAAACGCCGTTTTTATTATTATAACATACTTTGGCAAAATTATTGCCGACAAAGCGAAAAATGACGGGATCGGCATTGCAATCGGCGCGGCTTGCGGCAAAGCGTACGGCAAAATAAAGGGAGAAAGCGGCAAGTACGGCGCCCGCCGTCGCTCCGCCGAACAGGATGCCGAACGTATCCCAGCCCGGAGAAGGAACGGAAGCAAACCACGGAAACAGGCGGGGCAAAAACAACGCCAGCAAGTTGTTGAAGCAGTGCATCCAGACGGCGTAAGCAATCTGTCCCGTTGCGGCAACGACATATCCCAGCACGACGGCAAGCAGGAAGGGATGAATCAGCTGCGCAATATTGAGATGGGACAATGCAAACACGCCCGCTGCAAACAGAATCCCCCTGCCCTTTTGTCCTTCGGGGTACGCCGAAAGAAATACGCCGCGAAACATCGCTTCTTCCCCGAGTGCAGGCAAAACGGCAAGCAACAGAACCGAAATCAGATCGTCATACCATGCCGTCCGGACGGGAAGCGTAACGTTTGCCGTCAAGCCGACGGCATCGGCACCCCAAGCCGTCAGAACCGAAAACAGATAGTTCTGAAAAAACACCCCCACGGTCGCAACCGTAAACAACACGAGGGCGACGGGAGAAAATCGGCGTACGGGTCGGGAAGGTAAAACGACGGAAGGCGGAAATTTTTTTACGATCAAATAAACCGCGACCGCGCCGAGATAGGCAAGCTGCGGAGCGAGATAACCGAGATAAACCGCCGCGTTTCCTTGTGCCTGCGAAAAGGCAAGGGACAACACCCACATCGCGCAAAACGCGCCGAAAAACACTTTCGGGGGATCGTTGCGATCGACTTGCAAAGAAGGATTCCGATTCACGATTCCACCTCGATCCAGTCGGATACCGTATGCTGCGCGGCGACTTTCAAGAGAACGTCCCCTTCTTTCGCCCCCGCGTCGGCAAGGGTCTGCGCCGTTGTCCAGAAGGCAAGTTCGGGAAGGTTGTTTTCTTCGCTGAGGTGCCCTAAAATAAATTTTCGGGTGCCCTTTTGCGAAATTCGGAGCACGGCGTCGGCACAAGTAGCGTTGGAAATATGCCCGCGATCGGACAAAATTCTTCGCTTCAGAAAGGGCGGATATTTGCCCTGCGTCAGCATGTCGACGTCGTGATTGGACTCGATCATCACAAGTCCCGCACCTTCCGTCGCATCCAGGAAATCGCACCCTACAAATCCCATATCGGTCGCATAGACGAATTTGGATTGTTTGTCCCCGATCGCATAGCCGACGGGACATACGGCGTCGTGCGAAATCCGGAAGGGCTGAATTTCAAAGCCAGCGATCCCGAACCCTTCGCCGAGCGAAAACGTCCTGAACGCCGCAAGCGGCTTTTGACGGCGGATGGCTCTTGCCGTCATTTCGTTGACATAAACGGGGATGTTGTAGCCGTCGGCAATCTCGGTGATCGCCGCAATGTGATCCTGATGCTCGTGCGTAATCAGCACGGCGGAAATCCGATTGAGCGCACGGTTTGCCTGCATCAGACGCACGGCGAGTTTGTCGATGCGCAAGCCGCAGTCGATCATCACCATTCCGTCGCCGTTATCCGCCAGCACGGCATTGCCCTTGCTACCGCTCCCCAGAACGCAAACTCTCATCTTCCCTTCGGTTTGGTGGCAAGATACCGCTCGGCAAAGCGAACGGGATGATAGCTTAGTTTGGACTTGCGCAGCCCTTCGATCCCGAGGTCTTCCTGCTTGTTGATAAACCGGGCATCGGAAAAATATTCTTTCAGAAACAGATGGTCCAATACGGCATAAACGCCTTTGTACGCCGTATCCGCCTTTTCGAAATACAGCACGCCGCCGCCCGAAGCCATCCGTTCGCCGACGGCAAATCCGATGGTCTTCCCTTCCGACTCCAAAATCGCGGCAATGCAGTTGAAACCTTCGAGATCGCTCAATACCCGCGTCAGCGCGGTCAGTTCCATCTCGAAGTCGCTTTTTTGAAGCGTTGCGCGAATGGTTTTCCACTCGTAATCGTAATCGCGGATATCTTCCGTCCTTTCCGCATTCGATTTCCAGCGATACATCAGCTCTACGATGCCGTCGTAATCGTCGGTTCGGTACGGACGAAGGAGATAGGGATAGTCGGCGGAATGGATAAAGTTTCGTTTGGCGTGATATTTTTTGCCTTTCAACGACACCAACGCTTCGGTATCGTAAATATATTCTTCTTCCCCTTCGCTCTTCTGAATTTCGTAACCGCGTTCTTTCAGCAGCTCCGCCTGCCACGGCGTAACCTGCTGAATGCGGTTGACGCCCATTGCCTCCAAGGCATCGACGGCGGCGGAATAATCTTCTTTTTTGCCGACCAAAGGCGACGGAAACACCGTAATGTCGCCCAGCGAATATTGCAGCAGAATATATCGCTCGGTCACAACGACGGAAGGCGAAAGCTCTTTGAGCCAGCCGATCATCGTCGTTGCCGTCCAGGTCGTATCTTCCGTCAGCCCTGCCGCAAGCAAGGCGTTGATCTGCTTAAAATCTTCTGATCTGAGGGGTCGGAACATAAAATCGTCGATTACAGCAAAGGAATCGTTGCAAGAAATTTGACGTCGTCACGATCGGCGGCATCGCCTTCGGCAAGCACGAACGCTTTGGCAAACACCGTGCCGCCCGCTTTGGCGACCAACGCTTCCAGCCCCTGCAGGCTTCCGCCCGTCGAAATCACATCGTCGACGATGGCGACTTTTTTGCCGCGGATCAGCTCGGTATCGTGTTCGCTGAGGTAAAGGGTCTGAACGTTTTTGGTCGTGATCGACTTGACGGTCACTTCGATCCCGTCCTGCATATAAAGTTTTTTGGTTTTGCGCGCCACGGCATAGAACTCCTGCCCCAAATTGCGCGCCACGCAGTGGGCAAGCTGAAGCCCTTTGCTTTCCGCAGTGATGACGACGTCGGCACCTTCGACCAGCTTGGCAAGCTGTTTGCCGCAATGCTCGGTCAGTGCCTGCGCACCGTGCAGATTGAAAAACGCAATGCTCAGATCGTTGTCGATCGGCAATACGGGAAGTTCGACGTGATAGCCCGCGATATCGACGGGATAAGTTTGTTTGCTCATGGCTTCCTCCTAAAATTCAAAGTCCAGCGCGACCGATCCCGAACGGACGGCGTGCATGTGTTTTTTGACGACCGAACAATGATACGGATCGTTTTGATAGGCTTCGAGCGCGGCTCTGTCGTCCAGCGTAACGATCAGCGCGACGTCGTAGCTGCGATCGCTATGCAGAAAATCGCTGCCCACTTCGATCCCGCGCAGCATGGGAACGTTACCTTCCATCGAACGCAGAATCCCGACGGTCTTTGCGATATTTTCGTCGGACGTGTCTTTCAGCTTGAACAAAACAATGTGTTTGACCATAAAGAGGAGCCTCCTTTGAAACTATCTCCCATTCTACCACATTCCTTGCGTCGGGGCAACAAAATGCCTTCCGATTATTTTACAAACCACCCGATTTCCTCTATAATGAAATCAATCTTTCAGGAGGACAGGTATGAACGATATTCAGATCGCCCACAGCGTCACCCCCGAACCCATTTACCGCATTGCGTCGATGCTCGGACTTTCCGTCGACGACTACGAGCAGTACGGGAAATTCAAAGCCAAAATCACCACCGAACCCGACCCTGCTCCGCGCGGAAAGCTGATTCTCGTCACGGCAATCAACCCGACGCCTTACGGCGAAGGAAAAACCACGGTATCGATCGGGCTTGCCGACGGACTCCGCGCCCGCGGCAAAAAGGTCTGTCTTGCCCTGCGCGAACCTTCGCTCGGACCCGTATTCGGCATCAAAGGCGGCGCGGCGGGGGGCGGCAGATCGCAACTGCTGCCGATGGAAGACATCAATCTGCACTTCACGGGCGACTTTCATGCCATTACCGCGGCGCACAATCTTTTGTCCGCGCTGATCGACAACCATATCAAACAAGGCAACGAACTCGATCTCGACCCCGAAGCGATCGAATGGAAGCGAACCCTCGACGTCAACGACCGCGCCCTGCGCGAAATCCGTTGCGGGCTGGGCGGCGAAATCAACGGCGTCCCCCGCACCGACGGCTTTGTGATCACCGCGGCAAGCGAAATTATGGCAATCATGTGCCTTGCCGAAAACCTTGCCGATCTCAAAGCGCGCCTCGCATCCGTCGTCGTCGGCAAAAACCGCAAGGGCGGCTTGGTGACGGCGGGCGACCTCGGTGCCGAACACGCAATGGCGATTCTGCTGAAAGACGCCATGCTCCCCAATCTCGTCCAGACCCTCGAACATACCCCCGCCATCGTCCATTGCGGCCCCTTTGCCAACATCGCGCAAGGTACCAACAGCGTCCGTGCCACCAAACTTGCAATGACGCTTGCCGATTACGCCGTCACCGAAGCGGGCTTCGGCGCCGAACTGGGTGCCGAAAAATTCTTCGACATCAAGTGCCGCGCGGCAAATTTGACTCCCGCCGCCGTCGTTCTTGTCGCAACGGTGCGCGCGCTGAAGCATAACGGCAATATGCCGAAAGACGCCCGGGGCGATACCCTCTCCTATCTCGAAGCGGGACTTTGCAATCTTCTCGGACACCTCGACGTTTTGCACCGCGTGTTCGGCGTGACGCCCGTCGTCGCCGTCAACCGCTTCCCGACCGACACCGACGCCGAACTCCAAGTCGTCCTGAACGCCGTCCAAAGCGCGGGCTATCGCGGTACCGTCGCCGAAGGATTTGCAAAAGGCGGAGAAGGGATGCTTCAACTTGCCGATCTCGTTGCCCAAACAATCGAAAGTACAACGCCTACGCTCCGCTTCGCCTATTCCCTCGCATCGAATCTCCGTCAGAAAATCGAAGCAATCGCAACGACGGTATACGGAGCGGGCAGCGTAACGTTTTCGGAAGAAGCCGAGCAAAAACTCCTTGCGCTCAAGGATACCCTCTACGACCGCTTCCCCGTCTGCATTGCCAAAACGCAGTACTCGTTCAGTCAGGATCCCGCCCTGCTCGGGCGTCCGACGGGTTTTCCGTTTTTTGTCCGCGACATCGAGCTGCGCGCGGGGGCACGGTTTGTCGTCGCGCTTGCGGGCAATATGCTCCTGATGCCGGGACTACCCAAAGTCCCCGCCGCTTTACGGATGACCATCTCCGACGACGGATTGATCGACAATCTCAGCTAAACGCAAAACGCGCCGACGGCGCGTTTTTTCTTTTTGACCGATTGATCAGATTGATTGATCCGGTTCTTCTTTTTTGGGACGGGAGCTTTTGGGCTTTTGGAGTTTTGGCGCGCGTCGAACGGCGTCTTTCAGCGTCGCCTCAAGCGGTTTTCCCGTTCGAGTGGGCAAAAGATCGGTGTCGAGATCCTCTTCTTCCAACGCTCCCCAATCGATCCCGATCATCGCAAGAAACCGTTGCAACGTGATGATTTCGATCTTTTCATGCGGATGTTCGCGGTTGATCGCTTCCACCTTTCTGAGCCGCTTGCCCGGCTCGGCACCGCGCACAAAATAATGCAACCGATAGATGTTCCCCCTCCATCGTCCCCCGAGTTCGGTCAAAATCCGAACCGCCGAAACAAGTTTTCCGCAGTACACCCGCTCGATCTCTTCCGAAAACGCAAAGTATTTCCCTTTGACCGCGCTGTCGGGCGGATTGACGGCATAGCGGAGATTCTGGCAGATCTTACGGTATCGGTTGAGCCTGCGCGCCTGTAGCCACCTTGCGGCAAACGCTCCGCTGTCCCCGACGCTTTCGGCATCGCCCCGAATCAGCGATTCAAACGCGCATTGCTTTTCCGCACACAGCGCGCGCACCGTCAGCATACTGCACAACGCATCGTCGTCGCTCTTGTGCAACGTCCCGCCTTCGACCTGTAATTCTTCCATAATCTTTTCGAGGGCTTTATCGTTGGCGTCCCCTTTCGCTTTGCGATACAGTTTCTGGCTGTCAACATAGCGGAACCCCGGCAAGTCCAAACCGTACCGCCTGCACGCCGTCAGCAGAAATCCCACGTCGTTTTCGACCGCGTGTCCGCACACCAAGGTGTCCTCCGCCGTTAAAAGCACGTGAATCTCGTCGTATCGCTCGGCAAACGTCGGCTGCCTGCGGAATACCGACGGCGGATACGCAAGCGTGATCTTGCGGTCAAACGCGCGGTTGCCGACATTGAACGGAGCTTCGGGATTGATCAGAAGGTCCTGCTTGTCCAGCACGTTGAAGTTGCTGTCGGTCAGCACATAGCCGAACGTGCAGATGTGCGTCCCGTCCGAACATTCGATGTCAAAAAACAAATATCTCATATCTTATCCTGCAAAAGACGGTGTTTTGTTGCTGATAAAAATCGTCGTGTATTCCATCACCGTCGTATTTCCGTGCTGTTTGTTGGCGCCGCCGTGGTCGCTTGCGATCACAATCAGCCAGTCCTCGGCATCGCAAGACGCCCGCTGAAAGACCGCCTGAATCAGACAATACGCGTCGCGGTCGGCTTCGTGCACCGCGCGGGCGTATTCTTCCACCCCGAGATCGTAACCGTAGCTGTGCCCCGCGTGATCGGTATATTCCAAAATTCCGAAAATCGCGTCGTCCCCCCTGACGATCGATCGCATCATCCCGTCAAACGTACCGTAATCGTCCGAATTGAGAGTATATTCGATCGGCAATCCTTTTTGAGAAGCCGAAGCGACTTCCTTTTTGTAGGTTTTTTTGATGTGCGACGCCCACGAAACGTGAAACGACGTTTTGTATCCCGCCTCGCCCAACGTATAAACGATGCTTCTCGTCGACTCGTTCAATACCGAACCGTTGCCCGTCACGCCGTTCTCCGCGCCCCAGGTCCCTGTCAGCAACGTCGCCCATCCCGGCGCCGTCTTGGTCACCTGATCGCCGATCGTCGCGCCGCCCGTTCGCGTGAGATACGCGCCGCCCGTTTCTTTCAGAAGGGCGATTCCGCTGTCGGGTGCGCCTTTTCGTTGCCCGAGTCCCGTTGCCAAAAATCCGTCAAAACCGATAAACAACAGCTTGGGCTTTTTTCCGCTCGCGTTTGCGGTAAAGTGCGTGTACATTTCGCCGTAAACTTCGGTTGCGACATAGGCGTTATCGAACGAATTGGCATAGCCGCATTGCTCCAGGCTCTCGCGGAAGCGGGCGGATTTGCCCTCCTTGTCGGCAACATAAAACCAATCGAAATAAATTCCGAGCGAAGTTGCAAGCGCCACCGCCACCAATACGGCGGCGACAATGAGCAAAATTCTTTTTTTGGTTTTTGCGGTAAGCTTCACGGTTCTCCTCCTGCTTTAAATTGTCCGAACGGTTTCCCGATTCAAAGCCTCCATTCTGCGCCGCAGTATCCCGCGGAACATTGCCAAAAAGGTGATTGCCGTTATGGTTCCCGCGATCAGGTCGGCAATGCCTTCGGCATAAAAAATCCCCGCCGTTCCCATCCGAAGCGGCAACAGGAACGTCAACGGAATCAGCAATATGATCTTACGCAACACGGCAAGCGCGTAGGACACTTTGGTCTGCACCAAAGCAAGAAACGTGTTCTGAAGCGCAAACTGTGCCGAAAAGCAGATCGTCCCCATCATAAAGACGGGCATATATTGTCGGATCAGTGCGGCGACGGGCGGCTCCGCCGAGAAGATTACGGCAAAGATTTGAGGAACGCTCAACGAAATCGTCCACACAATCAGACACATGACGCTTGCCGCGACAAACAGCCATTTGACGGCTTTGCGGACGCGGTCGAAATTTCCGGCGCCGTAATTAAAGCTGATCAAAGGCTGTGCGCCCGTACCCAGTCCGTTGAGGGGCAACGCGATCATCTGCATTACGCTGAGCATAATCGTCAACGCCGCCGTATAAGCGCTGTCTCCGCCCGTATAACGGGTCAGCTGAACGTTGAATACGATCTGTACCGCGCTTTCGGTTGCCTGCATAATAAACGGAGAAATGCCGAGGGCGACAACGCTCAACATAATTTTGGGTTGAGGACGAAACGCACGAAACCGCAGTCGAATCGCCGTCCGCTTGCCGAAAAAGAAGGACAGCACCCATATCGCCGACGCCGCCTGTGACAGAATGGTCGCAAGCGCAGCCCCTTTGACGCCCATGTCGAACACGAAAATAAACAGCGGATCGAGCGCGATATTGAGGACTGCTCCGATGGCAACCGACCCCATCCCGATCAAGGCATACCCCTGCGTGCTGATAAACGGGTTGAGTCCCAGCGCGATCATGACAAACAGCGTCCCGAGCGCGTAGATTGCGAGGTACTCTTTTCCGTAAAGCAAGCCCGAAGCGGGTGCCCCGAACAAAATCAGCAATTCCTCTCCGAACACGAGAAGAATCGCCGTCAGGATTGCGCCGAAGGCAAGCAACATAACAAAGCCGTTGGTCAGGATCGTCTCCGCCTCTTTGGTCTTTTTTTCGCCGAGACGTACCGCGACGAGCGGAGCGCCGCCGATGCCGACCAGCGCGCTGAACGCCGACACGATCATCAGGACGGGAAAGCACACGCCGAGTCCCGCAAGCGAATCGGTCCCCGTCACGGGAATGGCACCGACAAACATACGATCAACCAAATTATATAACAGATTGATCAGTTGCGCGACCACCGACGGAAGCGCAAGTTTCAACAGTGTCTTGCCGACCTTTCCCCGTGCCAAGTCAGCCCCTTGCATCTCACTTCTCCCAGAATCGCAAAGGACGGTCTTGCATTGCCGAATACCGCGACAATGACCGATTGCGGTTATCTTTAATAATAATTTCGGAATCCCGATCCTGCTTGTTGGCAAGTTCTGCCGTCATCGTAATCAGCATGACGATCAGCATGGTCGGCACGGGAACAAAGGTTCCGGTATCGATCATGGAATATGCGTCGAAGCCCAAGACGCCGAGCAAAATCGCGATGTTGAATTTGTCCCTTCGGAGCAAGACGCCGAAGTAGCGGACAAGATAGAAAAACAAATATGCCGCAACGCCGACCAGCCCCATATTGGCAATGATCTGAAACGCCGTCGAATGAAACCAGTACATCGGCATATTGGTCATGACAAAGTGCTCGCCGATAAAACCTACGCCCGCGCCGAACCAGATATTGCTGCGGAAGCACTCGATTGCCTCTTTGTAAAGGTCGATACGCCCCGCATCCCCCGTCCCCTGGTGCAACGCCTTTTCGAGCACGGGAAAGACCTGCTCCCACAGTGCGGCAAGCACTGCGACGACCGCCGCAACGACCAGCAAGAGGGAAACGCCGAACCATCTGCGATGATCGGCAGCTTTAATGCCGTAGATCAGCAGTACGGACAAAAGAACGACACCGACCAGAATCCCCCCTCTCGACCACGTCAGCAACAGCGCAACGTATTGGAAAACGGCGCAAAAGAGATACCCGACGCCGATTTTACTTTTGACGGCAAGGTAAAAACATGCGGGGATCGACAACAGCAACAGCGTTGCAACGTTGTTGCTGATCCCCCATCCGAGATCGGTAGGATTGCCGACCGCCTGAAGCAATTTGGGATTACGATAATAGAACACGACATACTGCGCGACCAAAACCAACCCCATGACAACCATGGCAAACGCGACGTAACGGCGAAGGTCGAGCTCTTTAGGCGGATTGACGTACTGATAAAACAGAAAATACAGGACAAGAATCAAAAGTCCCAGCAAAAGGATATACGTCAGCCCTCGGGTATACTCTTCCGCCGTCGCCGTTCCGAGTCCGCCGAGCGCAAGCGCAACCGATACCGCAAGCTGCGGGAGAAACTGTTTGCCGAAGCGGATGCGACGGCGAAAGCGCACGATATGAATCAAAATCGCAACCGGCAGCGGTAAAAAGGCGAGAAACGCCGTTGCTCCGTAATAGGCGACGGGATCGACGTTTTTGGGGAAGATGAAGCAGATTACCAGGACAACGGGCAAGAGGGGCAGGATGTCGTCTTTGAAAATCAACATCAGCGACGCCGCGGCGATAACCGCGACCATGCCGTAATACTCCCACTCGAACATCCACGAGAAAAATACGACGGCGGCAACCGCCACGATCCAAGCCGAACCGTACCAGAAGCGATCCGCCGTCTCTTTGGCAGAGCGTCCCGCGGGGCGATAAAACGGTGTCAACAACGCGTCCGAAACCATGACGTTACCGTTTGTCGCCCTGCGCGGCTTTGTCGTAAGAACGATTGATCGTTTCGTTGAGGGCTTGCAAACGTTTCAGATCCAACTTGACGACCTTGCGATCGTAGGTCAGCAAACCGTTGATTTCGTCCTCGACGTCGGTCAGCTGGGTATAAACGGTGGCGGATAAGCCTTTGGGAATCAAAGGCAGAATCTCATCGTTGTAAAGGGCATGATAGGCATCGTCAAACGAAGCAAGATCGGGATATTTGCGATAGCCGAACGACTTATCTTTATTGAAGACGTGTCCTTCCACTTTGACGCTGTAGCCGCCGAACTCCGACAGTACATAGACGCGCGGATCGGGCTTAGGCAAAAACACTTTGCGGAAATAAATGTGAAGGCTGACAAAATCGCCGCCGCCCTGGTCATGCCATCCGCTGGCGTGATCGATGGGACGGGTGGGATCGAGCCTGCGGACGAACTCGGTCGCTTTCAGCGCGTCAAACTGTCCCCAGCTTTCGTTAAACGGGACCCACAGGCAGACCGAAACACTGTTATACAGCGTTTTTACCGTACGTTCGGTATCGATATAATACTCTTTCCTGCCCTCTTCGTCGGTTCTGCCGCACAGACGGTAATTGCTGTCTTTGGGCGTAATCCCCAAAAATCCGCAAATTCCGTTGAGCGGCGTATTGGCTTTTCCGCCCCCGTTGACCATATCCTGCCAGACCAGCATGCCCAGCCGGTCGCAATGATAATACCAGCGCAACGGTTCGATTTTGATGTGCTTGCGGAGCATGTTGAAGCCCATCTTTTTTGCGGTTGCAATGTCGAAGATCATCGCCTCGTCCGAGGGCGGCGTATACAGCCCGTCCGACCAGTACCCCTGATCGAGCAGTCCGTTGTGGAAGTAGGGTTTGTTGTTGAGCATCAACCGCATGATGCCGTTGGCGTCTTTGCCCGTCGAAAACTTCCGCATGCCGAAATACGATCTTACGACGTCTTTGCCCGATCGAAGTTCGATATCGTACAGCTCCGGAGTTTCGGGCGACCAGAGTTTTGCCCCTTGCATCGGGACGACGGCTTTGCCGTCTGCGATTTCGCCCTTAACGACGTCAATCCCCTTGTAGGTCACGGCATAACTTCCGTCCCCCGTCCCGCCTTCGATCTCGACCGAAAGCGTCTGCGTATCGATATCGGGCGTCAAGCGGATCGAACGGATATAGTCGGCGCTCACCGACTCCATCCACACCGTCTGCCAAATACCCGATTGCGGCGTATAAAATATTCCGCCGCGTTTGATTTTTTGTTTTCCGCGCGATTGAGGTCCCGTATCGCTGGGATCGGTTACCTTGACATAAATTTTGTTCTCTCCCGCACGGATCGCCTCCGTCACGTCGAAACAGAAAGGATAATACCCGCCTTTATGCGTGCCGACGCAGACGTCGTTGACAAACACTTCGGCACGATAGTCCACCGCGCCGAAATGCAACAGCGTTTTTTCGCGGAGGAAAGAAGCGTCCAGCACAAACGTTCTGGCGTAATGCAGTTCGTCTTCGGGCGTTACCGTCCGCTCCACGCCGCTTAAAATCGACTCGGGCGAAAACGGGACAAGAATCGTTCCGTCAAACCGTTTCGGCTCCGTCCCCTTGCGGACAATGGCGTACTGCCACGTTCCGTTGAGATTGACGTAGCTGTCGCGTACCATCTGCGGACGGGGATACTCGGGCAAAGGACAATCGGCTCCGACGTGTTTGCCGAAATCGGTGATCAGGCGTTCAAAGTTTTGTGCTTTCATAGTTCCTCCGATGGCGGTTCGATGTTGTTATTGTAGCATTTTGCAAGAGATTTATCAATACGTTTGACTATAGTCGCGCGTTAAGATATACTGAAGATACTTTTGATACAGGAAAATCATTATGTTTGACATCGAATTGGTCGGAAAAGTCGGCTCAATGGCTTTGATCGACCGCCAAAACGACGACATCGATTACAATATCATCGCCCGTCTGGGGCGCGAACTCAAACCCGGCTATATCTGGGTTACTTCGGGCGCAACCGAAATCGGCAGACTGGACTACATTCACCGCACGGGGTTCGAACTGCGCGGCAACGACAGCGACGTCAAGACCGATTATGCCGCGCAAGGGCAAACGATTCTGATGGAAACCTATCGCCGTTTTGTCGACAGCCGCTATTCCATCCGTCAGTTTTTGGTCGAACACCAACACTTCAACGACCCCGACAAATGCGCTCATCTGCGTGACGCCCTGCTCCGCTGTCCCAAACAAGGTGCAATCCCGATCGTCAATTACAACGACCCCGTCAGCTACGAAGAAAACCGCAAGATGGAAATTCAGGCACTGCGCGCCACCCACGAAAAAGTCGTCGAATGCATCGACAACGACGAAACGGCAAGCCAGATCGCCTGTCTCGTCAAACCGCACTATCTTTTGCTGATGACGGGACTGGACGGCATTTATGTCGACGTTCACGATCCCTCGACCCTGGTGCGCGAAATATCCGCCCCCGCCTACGACGACGTCATTGCCAAAATCAATCATTATCAACACTTCTGCTCGGGGGCAAGCCGCAAAGGCGCCAACGGCGCACACGCCAAACTGGAGTATGTCAAAGAACCGCTCCGCAACGGAACCACCGTATATATCGCAAGCAGCCGCTACCCCATCCGCGACGTCTTGTCGGGTCAGGCTCCTTCGACCAAAATTTTTGTCGACCGCGACTGATTTCCCCTTTCCGTTTTGTCAAAAAAGCACCCCGCGGGGTGCTTTTTTCGGTCATACGACCAAGATACGATGATAGTCTTACGCTCAGAAAAATGCGTGATAAATTGCGTCGATCGCTTTGGCATAGTCGGACTCTTCGACGCCGACGATGATATTGAGTTCGCTCGACCCCTGGTCGATCATTCTGACGTTGACGCTCGCCTGATACAGGGCGTTGAAAATCGTCGCCGCCGTACCCAGTCTGTTTGCCATCCCGTGTCCGACCACGGCAATCAAGGCGATCTTGCCGACAACCTCTACGGTGTCGGGATTGACGGCGCCGCGGATTTCTTCGACGATTTTTTCGAGAAGAGAAGCATCCCCCACGTCGGACAGGACGATACTCATCGTATCGATCCCGGTCGGGATATGCTCGACCGAAATCCCGTGCCGCTCGAGGACGGACAAAACCTTACGGGTAAACCCGACTTCTCCGTTCATCATCGACTTTTTGATCAGAATCGTCACGTTGCCCTTGCGTCCCGCGATGCCCGTGATCAGCGGAAGATCATAGCCGTCGGTCGAAGCAAGAATCAGCGTCCCGGGATTTTCGGGCTCGAAGGTATTGCGGATGTTGATGGGAATCTTGTTGTATTTGACGGGAAAAATGCTGTCGGGGTGCAGTACGCTTGCGCCCATATAGCTGAGTTCGCGCAGTTCTTCATAACTGAGCGCCGCGATATGGCGGGGATTTTTGACGATTCTCGGGTCGGTCACCATAAATCCGTTGACGTCCGTCCAGTTTTCGTATACGTCGGCGGATACGCCGCGCGCGACAATCGCACCCGTCACGTCCGAGCCGCCCCGCGAAAACGTTTTGATCGTCCCGTCGGGCATTCTGCCGTAAAATCCGGGGATCACGATACCGCCTTCGGCGTTTTTGAGCGCGGCAACCAGATCGTTGGTGTACTCGGCGTCGAATGTTCCGTCTACCTTGAATTTGACGATCTCGGCAGCGTCGACAAAACGATACCCCAGCACTTCCGCGACAACCAGCGCCGACAGATATTCCCCCCGCGATGCGGCAAAATCACTCGACGTGCTGTTGTTGATCCCCGCTTCGGTTTCGTCGAGATAGCGGTCGATGTCGAGATCGAGATCGAAGTCCCTGCACAACCCGACAAAGCGGTCGCGGATCAGCTCGAAGGCATTGCCGCAACTGCCGAACTCGCATTTTTCGCGATACGCTTCCAACAATAGATCGGTGACCTTGATGTCGTCGCCGAAGCGTTTGCCCGGTGCCGATACGACAACGAACTTGCGGGCAGGATCGGATAAAATAATATCTTTCACCTGTGTGATCGATGCGACGCTTGCCATCGAAGTGCCGCCGAATTTACATACTTTTACCATAATTCGGACTTCCTTTTGGAGGCAGAAAACGGATCGCTTCGTCCGTTATCTGACGATGAATTTGCTTTCGAGATAATAGCGTTTTTGTTCTGGCTCGCCGATCGAAAACGCTTTCTTCGGCAGATTGCCGACATTGACAACGTACGGGAAGAGTTCTTCGGTCGGGAATTTCGGCATGACGATTCCAAGTCCGCCTTCTTTGGCAATGACTTCGGCAAGATGCTCTTCGCTGTGAACATATTCGACTTTGACGTCGGGGTGAGACTTCAGATAGCGCTCGATATACGCCTGCACGGCATGAATGGTATCGCTTGCCTTTGCCGGCGCGGAAATCCACTCTTGGGATCCCTTTTGCGCAAGTTTAAGTTTCCCTTCTCCCTGAAGCGTTTCCTTCAGCCCTTCGACAAAACCGGGAGCGGGTTCGTATATGTAGCGATGAATCGGCTCGAAGTCCATCCCGCCGCCGTAGATATTGACCACCTCGAGCAAAATATAGCGCGCGGGGTGATCCTCGCGCTCTTCCGCGGTGAGATCCTGCTTCAGTTCGTCCCACATGACCTTTGCCGCCGCGATCGAGTGATTGCCGTCGCCGACCGCAAACAAAATGCCTGCGTCGCTGCCGTATTTTTCTGTTTGAAGGGCGGGATCGAGCAAGGCGTTGAGACGCTCGATGACGGCGTCGCCGTCGGCAACGCGGTAGCCGCGGATATGCCCTCCGTTCATATTGAGATCGAAGTCGTAAACTTTGGTCAGGCGGTCGCGTTCGGCGTAAATCGGTTCGATGACGGATTTTGCTTTGTCGTCGATCAAAATCATGGCGTGCGGCAATTCGAGGGGCGCGCGTTCGCGGATCTTGATACGGACGGGAAGGCGCTCGACCAGGGTGTCCTCCGTTGCGCGAAGGGGTACTCTGACCCGATGCCAGTCATAACTCTCGAGATCGACCGCCACCATCAGCCC
Source organism: Candidatus Stercoripulliclostridium merdipullorum (assembly GCA_018713745.1). GTDB lineage: Bacteria > Bacillota > Clostridia > Christensenellales > DTU072 > Stercoripulliclostridium > Stercoripulliclostridium merdipullorum. The sequence continues at coordinate 33,002 of DVOH01000040.1, forward strand.
CACGCGGACTTCGTCGCCGACCTGACGCTCGACCAGAATCATCCCCTCTTCTTCCTCGAGAATCCCGCTGTCGAGATAGGCGTGCATCTTCAGATGAATCTGCCCGATCCGTTTGCCGAGATCGCGGTTGAGATAAATCTCGGGACAAGTGACATGCAAGGTGCTGGGAGCGTCGCCGACAAAAGACTCCAGCTCTTTCCAGTAGCCGGGTTCGGCGCAGAATTGGTCGCAGGCAACCGTTGCCCACTTGACCATATCGATACCGCGGGGCAACAGAATACGGGGAACTTTGACAATCATAAATAACCTCTTCCTTGGTGAATTAGAGCGCGCGATGACGCGACGGTTGCGAAATTTTAAGGGTTTCGTGCAGAATATCGCGCAAGCGATCGGGCGTTACGAAGCGGCGCAGTTCGCCACGCTTGGCAATGGAAATAATCCCGGTTTCCTCACTGACGATAATCGTAAGCATATCGCTTTCTTCGGTAATGCCGATCCCAGCGCGGTGGCGCGTCCCGAGATTTTTGCTGACGTTCTGGGACTGGGACAGCGGCAGGAAGCATCCTGCGGCGAGCACGCGGTTGCCGCGTACGATAACGGCGCCGTCATGAACGGGAGCGCGGGTATTGAAAATACTTTCCAGCAACTGACTGCTGACCAATGCGTTCATTTCGACCCCGGTTTCGAGAATATGCGGCGCGACCGCAGTCGGAGCAATGACGATCAACGCGCCGGTGCGGGCTTTGGACATGGTCTGACAGGCTTTGATAATCTCGTCGACGGCGTGTCGCATGTCTTCGTCGGTTAAGTCGTCGTCGCCGACCTTCTCCGCCGATTTGGTCAGATTGAAAAACATAATCTTGAAGTCGGACTGATACACGACCACGAGGGACGCGATCATGAAGAACATCAACGCATAGGCAATCCCTTTTGCGACGGGAACGGAATAGAAGCCGTCGAACAGCAGAATCCCCACAAACACCAAAAAGACGGCGACGTAAATACAAAGGAGTTTGACGCTTTTTTTGCGGAAGAAAAACAAAAACAGCAGTGCCAGTGCGACCAGCACTGCCACAAGATCCAAAATACTCTGAAGTCGGAATTGGTAACCGTTGGGCATCGACGAGCTCCTTTTTTATATTATAACCGCATCGGCGACAAAATAGCAACCGATTTAGGGGGATCAGAAGCCGTAACCGCGGAAGATTTCGTCATCCGGCGGCGAATCGGGGGACACCCGCATACGCGCCGTGTCCACAAATTGCGTACGGGCGTTATTCTCATCTGTTTTCCACTTGCGATACAGGAAGTAGGATGCGACGGCATATCCCGCAACGACGGCGATGCGAAGACCTGCCGCAATCCGGTAATGCAAGCCGACGGAAGCATCCGTCAACGCAAGGATCAGATCGAACACCCCCAGCACACCGAACAAAATCAGATAGAATCTTGCAAGATTGCGAAATGCCGAAGCGGCATAAAGGGGATTGATCGTCGTGTCTTTCAGCGTGACGTACATCGCAAGATAAGCCCCCGAGTATACCGCAAATTGCAAGGCAAGCGCCGCGTAATAGTAAAAAACAGGCACGGCAAAATCGATAAGATGAATCAGCCCTACTACGATATTTGCAAGCGTGTAATAAACGCGCGTGACGGTCATGAAGCGGCGCTGATCGCGTTTGACCTGCATCCGCATTGCCATGGAGCGGTAAATCAGATTGACGATCAGCTCAAACAATCCCAATCCGACAAGCCCGTTGACGAAAAAGGCGGTCCACTTAAACGTTTCGGTATCGATGGTCCCCTGTAACTGCAACTCTCCGCTTTCGATCGCATCGTTGAGCAACAAAAAGAACTCGTTGAGGGAGTTGGAAAAGGAATACATCGTTGCAAACAAAACGCTGCCGAATACCGTCAGCACCCACACAAAGGAAGGCACTTTTTGCAATTTGTCAAACACTTTTTGGATCAATTTCATACGACCTCACTGTCGAGCAGACGGGCGACCGCGGTACGGAAGGCGGTGTCCTCGCTCATTTCTCCCGACTTGAATTTGAGTTCTGCCTCCGTCAGCAGAAACAATATATTTTTGAGTCCCGACTTGCTGTAGCGCGATGCGGTTTCTCCCGCTTTTTTGACGGCAAACTCCTTGACGCCGAGATGAGCGGCAAGCTCCTTGGGCGAAAGCGGCGAGATTGCGGCATACAGCATCCTGCGATACTGCCCGATCAGCGTTGCCAGCAAATAGCTCGAAGCAACGCCTTTCCTGCGAAAACGATCGAGAATGGTCATTGCCTGCTTTTTATTTTTGGCGGCAAGGGCGCCCGAAAACTCGTACAATTCGTTTTCTACACTGTTGGCGACCAACAACTCGACGTCCTCGACTTCGATTTTTCGCGATCCGACATACGCTTCCAGTTTGCGGCACTCCGTTTCGATTGCCGCCATATCCCGCCCGGTATACTCGATCAGCCGATCGACGGCGGCGGCGGAAATCGCCCGCGTCATCTCCGGAATCCGTTTGCGCGCCTCAAAAACATCGCTCTTTTTGCAGTCGATTACCGTCAGTTTACTTTTGATCGCGGGCGAAAGCGCGGTATTGACAAACACAAGGATCGCCGACTGCAGATTGGCGACGAGTTCGGCAAGGCGGGCTTTGTCGGCGGCTGCCTCCTTGTATGCGCCTTCCTCGACGATGACAACGGGATCGGACGGAAACATCGACATGGTTTCGACCGCGTCGACAATGGCGTCGAAGTTCGCCGAATTCAGGATACGAAGATTGAATTCGCGCTCCTCTTCCGGCACCTTCGCCACGAAAAACCGCTTGGCTTGCCTCAGCCAATACGCGTCGTCCCCTTCGAGAAGATATGCGTTGCCCGACAAAGCGGCAGTCGACAGTTCGTGCGCTCTCATAAATAAAGTATAGCAAACCGCAACCGAAATTACAACCGAAACGCGCGGATTCGCGCGCGCATTATATTTTTCACAAACTAAAATACGGGCAAAGCGATCAGCGACGCCGCGACAGCTCCCGCCGCAAGTACGAAAAAGGCGGTGATTTTGACGGGTTTTGCCGACAGATGAAAAGGCGAAAGTGCCAAAAACGCACACGCCAGCAAGATTCCTCCGACGACACCGAGCTTCACCCCGACACTTGCCGCAGGCAGTTCGGCAATCTTTTCGGTAATAAAAACAACTGCGGATATCGGATACCGAATCGGAATAAACAGAAACTCAAACCAAGGAAAAATAAGATACAGAACGGCGACGCAAGTCAACGCCGAATAAATCAGTCCGATCAAAGGAACAACGACGAGATTTGCCGCAACAAAGTAAATCCCGAAGGTGCCGAACGTCGATACCGACACCGCCGAAGCGACGCTGTTGGCGGCAAGCGACACCGAAACACCTTCGCCGACACGCCGCGCGATCCTTCCCTTTGCGGGACAAAGTTTTTTGCCCAAAACTTTTGCAAAGCAGACGATTCCCAATACCGCCGTTACGCTGAGCTGAAACCCCACCTGAAACAACGACGTCGGATCGATCAAAGACAGCACGATCACCGCCGCGGCAAGCGCACTCAACGCGTCGTAGCGCCGCCCCGTAATCCGCGCAAGCCCGAGGCACGCCGTCATCACGGTGGCGCGCACCACGCCCGCCGTAAATCCGACCAAACCGCCGTACCCGATCAATACGGCAACGACGACGGCAAAAGAAACGACGGGACGCACTTTGACAAGACGCATCATACCGTACAGCAAAGCGGCAAGAAAGCCGACGTGCAGCCCCGACACCGCAAAGATGTGCGCCGTCCCCGCCGTTTTGGCTTGCGCATAGATATCTTGGGACAAGAGCGATCGGTCTCCCGTAATCAATCCCAACGCGACGCCCGCTTCTTCCGCATCCATCGTGCGGGAAAGTCCTTCTCTCAGTTTCAGACGGACGGACTCGTAGAATTTGGTCGGGGTGCGATACTCCGTCGTTACGGCATCGGCTTCGGCAAGATAGCGGATATCGGATACGGCAAGGCTCATCGCATAGCTGTCGAAGGGGTCGGCGGGAACCGTCTCGACTGCGGCAAGCGCGACGACGCACTCGCCTTCGGTTAAAACGGCATCGGTCTGCAGTCTGAGATTGCCGCGATATTCCTTGCCGTCCAACTCGATATATTCCAAAAGATAGCGGTTGTCCCCTTCTCCGAGCGACAACGTCGCGGCGACCCTGCCGCGCACCACCGCGTCGTCCGACTCAAACGGCACAGGTTCCCGCACAAAAAACGCCGTTACAATTGCGACAAACCCGATCAGCCCGAACAAAACATAAACCGCAACCGGTCTTTTGCGCACCGCCCCGACGACAACGACTCCCGTCAACAGGCATGCAACGACAATCGTTACCGCCCAATGCCCGTAGAGCGACGCGCCCGCGGCTATCCCGAGCAACATGCTTGCCGCCGCAAATACCGTCTTGCGGCGATTGACGATTCGTTTGATCGGCACAGGATTGACCCTTACCCCTTTTTCGTTCTCCACAATGACAGTTTAGCACAAAAAGAACAACAGGGCAATCCCCGATTTTTTTCGATCGCGCGCGCTAAGTTCTTTCAAAAGGTTGCATTTTCAAATATAGATTATTATAATAGGATTGGAAAAATTGCCAAACTTCTAATTCAAGACGACAGGATGGTTATTTATGGAGTTTTTAATTGAAGGGATTTCCCACATCACTTGGGAACAGGTCGTAATGTGGATGGTCGGCGTTCTGCTGATCTATCTTGCCATTGCCAAAGAGATGGAACCTGCGCTGCTCCTCCCCATGGGCTTCGGCGCAATCCTTATCAATATCCCGTTTTCGGGCGCGATGGGCGCCGAAGGCATTGTCGAATGGCTCTTCGAAATCGGGATCCAGGCAAGCGAAGCCATGCCCCTCTTGCTGTTCATCGGCATCGGCGCCATGATCGACTTCGGGCCCCTTCTTTCTAACCCCAAACTGATTTTCTTCGGCGCGGCGGCGCAGGTCGGTATTTTCCTGACCATGATCCTTGCCGCCCTGCTCGGGTTTGACCTTGCCGACGCCGCGGCAACCGGTATCATCGGCGCGGCGGACGGCCCCACTTCGATCCTTGCCGCAGTGATGCTCAAGTCCTCCTACATGGGCGCCATCGCCGTCGCGGCTTACTCCTATATGGCACTGGTCCCCGTCATTCAGCCCCTCGCAATCAAAATGGTTACCACCAAAAAAGAGCGGGCAATGAAGATGGCTTACAACCCCTCCGAGGTCAGCAAAACAACCAAGATCCTCTTCCCCATCATCGTCACCGTTATCGCCGGTCTTATCGCACCCGCATCGGTCGCGTTGGTCGGCATGCTGATGCTCGGCAACCTGATCCGCGAGTGCGGCGTCCTCGAAAACCTCTCCGAAACCGCACAAAAGACCCTTGCCAACCTGATTACGCTTTTGCTCGGCGTAACGATTGCCGCCAGCATGAAAGCCGAAAACTTCGTTACGGTCGAAACGTTGCTGATCATGGGACTGGGCTTGTTCGCGTTTGTGTTTGACTCCATCGGCGGCGTCTTTTTTGCAAAGTTCATCAATCTTTTCCTGCCTCAGGGCAAAAAGATCAATCCGATGGTCGGCGCATCCGGAATTTCGGCATTCCCGATGTCCTCGCGCGTGATTCAGAAACTCGGCGTCGAAGCCGATCCTTCCAACCACTTGCTGATGCACGCCGTCAGCGCAAACGTTTCGGGACAGATCGGATCGGTCGTCGCGGGCGGCATCATCTTGTCGATCGTGCCCGAAATCATCAAAGCATTGGGCTAAGCAAGGAGGTAAGGTATCATGAAAAAAATCAACTGGAAAAAAGCGTCTTTCCTTACGGTTTTTCTTGCATTGGTCGTTCTGTTGCTCCTTGTCATCTTTTTGCCCGAAAAACACGCTCTGACCTACAACTCGATGGGCGGACATTTTGAGGACGAAGAAGCCACCGCAATCCTCAATCCCTACTCCGAAGATCAATCGCTCAACGTTAACTCTCTGTATCAGCAACTGTACACCAAATCGGTCCGCAGCAACGCCACGCTGATTCAGCCCGAACCCGTCCGCGAAGGCTATGACTTTGTCGGCTGGTACTACGCTACGATTGACGAAGAAGGCAATCTCGTCTACGGCGAAGAATTTGTCGACAACGTTTTCAAGAAAAACCCGATGAAAGCGGACATGACCGTATACGCGAAGTGGGAAAAATCCGAGTCCCCCGCCGCAGGATCGGGCGGAACCCAGATCGGCGTCTTCAACAAAGACAACGTGCTTGCCGCGCTGGACGTTTCCTGGAAAGGAATGCTCGGGATCTTCGTAGTTATGACCATCATCTTTGTCGTCATCGTGCTCCTTAATACCCTGACCAACAAAAAGAAGATGACAGCGATCAAAGAAAAAATGTCCTCTT
>DVOH01000041.1 GCA_018713745.1 Candidatus Stercoripulliclostridium merdipullorum
GAACACCGCCCTGAATTGCCGCACCCAACGCAACGCATTCGTCGGGGTTGATGCCCTTATAAGGCTCTTTGCCGATGACGTTTTTGATTGCGTCGACAACGGCGGGAATACGGGTCGAACCGCCGACCAGAATGACTTTGTCGATGTCTTTTGCCGACAGCTTGGCGTCTTTCATCGCCTGCAGGGTGGGAGCAATCGTCGCTTTGACGAGGTTTGCGGTCATATCGTCAAACTTCGCTCTGGTCAGATCCATATCGATGTGGAGAGGTCCCGCGCTGCTGACGGTAATAAACGGAATGTTGATCGTCGTCTTGGTCATGCCGCTGAGTTCGATCTTGGCTTTTTCCGCCGCGTCTTTGACACGCTGCATTGCGGCTTTGTCTTTGGAGAGATCGACACCTTCGTTCTTTTTGAACTCCGCGATGACCCAATCCATAATCGCCTTGTCGAAATCGTCGCCGCCGAGACGGGTGTTGCCATTGGTGGCAAGCACTTCGAATACGCCGTCGCCGAGCTCGAGGATCGATACGTCAAACGTGCCGCCGCCGAGGTCGTAAACGAGAATCTTGTGCGATTTGTCGTCCTTGTCCAGACCGTATGCAAGTGCCGCCGCGGTCGGTTCGTTGATGATACGCAGCACTTCGAGTCCCGCGATCTTGCCGGCGTCTTTGGTCGCCTGTCTTTGGCTGTCGGAGAAGTATGCGGGAACGGTGATAACCGCCTGCGTGACTTTTTGTCCGAGGTAAGCTTCGGCATCGTTTTTGAGTTTGGTCAGAATCATTGCCGAAATTTCTTGCGGCGTGTAACGTTTGTCGTCGATTGTCACTTTGTAGTCGGTACCCATTTCGCGCTTGATCGACGCGACGGTACGGTCGGGGTTGGCAACCGCCTGACGCTTTGCAATCTGCCCGACAAGACGCTCTCCGTCTTTGGTGAAACCGACAACGGAAGGAGTGGTTCTGCCTCCTTCGGCGTTGGGGATGACGACGGCTTCGCCGCCCTCCATAACTGCTACACAGGAATTGGTGGTTCCAAGGTCTATACCGATAATTTTTGCCATAATCTATATCTCCTTTATATACTTTATTGATTTGCCGGAATCCGGCGTTGTTTGCTTTATTGCGCCACTTTGACCATTGCGTAACGGATCACTTTGCCCGAACGTCGATAGCCCTTTTGCAAAACTTCGACGACTTTGCCCGCTTGCTCGGCATCCTCGATCTGAAGGACGGCGTGGTGCAGGTCGGGATCGAACGCTTCGCCTTGCGCTTCGATTTCGGTGACTTCGTATTTTTCCAACAGACTTTTGAGTTGCTTGTAAATCAGCTGAATCCCTTCTTTGGATTTTTCGTCCGTCACCATTTTAAGCGCAATCTCCATCGTGTCCGCAAGCGGCAGCAGTCCGAGGATCACTTCGTTGCCGCCTTCGATCCGCGCGTTGCGGACGCTCTCGTTGTTGCGCTTGCGATAGTTGTCAAACTCCGCTTGTACCCGTTGCGCCAACTCGCGGTATTCTTTTGCTTTGGCTTCCGCCATCGCAATCAGTTCTTCGTCGCTGGGCCCCTCTTCGACAGGCGTTTCGACGGAAACTTCTTCTTCCGTCACGACCTGTTCGATCGGTTCCTCTTTGCTCTTTTTATTCTTCATCGCTGTCTCCTTGCGGTTTGATTATCGTCTCCAACGCCCGACCCACATAAGACAGTACGCTGATCACTTTTGCGTAATCCATCCGTTCGGGTCCGATGACGCCGGCGTGTCCCAACTCTTTGCCGTTGACGGTATACTTTGCCGTGATGATCGCACAGCGATCGATCCCGCCCGTCTCCTCTCTGCCGATCTTGACGTTGAACTCGATGTCGCTGTCCTCGATCAGGTCGGCAATCGCCGTCTTGTTGTCGATGATCGTCAAAAAGTTTTTGGCGGACTGGAGGTCGGCTTCGGGATAGTCGAGCATCTTGCTCTCCCCTTCCATATAAATATCCGACTCGTTGTTCTCGCAACAGGACTCGAGAATGGCAACGACGCTCTCCAACAGTTCGCGGAATTCTTCCAGCTCTTTTTCGACGATCAGATCGCTGTTTTTGAGATCGCCTACGCGCTTGCCGACAAAAATGCGGTTGAGCAAAACGTTGGCATCGCTCAAAAATCCGTCGTTGATCGGATGCGTAACCGTGATAACCTTGTCACGAATGATCCCGCGATCGGTGATGATGATCACCAAAGCGGTATGCCGATCCAAACCGACGATTTTGATCTCTTTGATCAATACCTTGTTGATGTTTTTGAGAACGATCACGGAGGTATAATTGGTCACGTCGCTGATGACTTTGGCAGTCGTCTTGACAAGCTCTTCGATCTCGGCAAACTTGGTCCCGAATCCCTGATCGATCCGAACGATGTCCTGCTTGCGCAAAGGACGCCGATCGAGGAAATGATCGACATAAAAGCGATACGCACTGGGTGCCGGAACCCGCCCCGCAGAGGTGTGCGGTTGTACCAAGAATCCCATATCTTCCAACGTGGAAAGCTCGCTGCGAATCGTTGCCGAACTGACGTCGTCAAAGTACTTTGCTTTGATCTCTCCGGAAGATACGGGGGTGGCGTTTTTGATATATTCGTCCACAACCGCCTTTAGGACTTTTTGTTTGCGTTCCGATAATTTTTTGTCCATCTGACTGCCTTGGCAATCCGGAATCGGATTTGTTAGCACTCTACCGTTCCGACTGCTAAATTCATTATACCACTATTATAATGCTTGTCAAGAAAATTATGCAACTTTTCAAAAAAATTTTTTACGCCGTAAACGGCTGAATCAGCGCAAAAAAGCGCGCGCAACCGCGCTTTCCAACAAAAAACATTCCTCTTTCAGCCGCAGGCGTCCGTTATCCGAGCGCAACATGAAACCGACTTCTCGGAGCTCTTCGGCATAGTCGCGCAAAAAGTCGATGTCGAACGCACGGTTGACTTCCTCGATCGAAAACCCTTCCGAAAGGCGCAAACCGAGCATTACGGTTTCGAAAACGGCTTCTTCTTTGCCGATCGTTTGACCGCGGACGTTGCCGTGTCCGACCGACACCCCGCTGCAATAACGCGTGAGATCGGCGGGATTCTCGTAACGGGTGTCGCCGATAAAAGAGTGCGCCGCCGCGCCCAGCCCGATATAGGGCAGACGTTTCCAATATTTCAGATTGTGCAGGGATTGCTCCCCTTCTCGCGCGAAATTGCTGATTTCGTATCGGGCAAATCCGTTTTGACGCAGTTCTTCCGCAACCCTTTCGTAGGCGTCGACGGCGGCGTCGTCATCCGGCAAAACCGTTTTGCCCGCCGCAACCGCTTTTGCCATGGGAGAAGCGGGATCGAGCTTGAGAAGATACTGCGAAACATGCCCGACATAAGGCAAAACGCCTTGTACGCTCGCCACGTCCTCGGCGGGAGTCGTCCCGGGCAGTCCGACAATGAGATCGGCAGATACGCGCGGAAGATGCTCGGCGCATCGCTCGAGTGCGGCAATCGCCGTGCGCGCGTCGTGACGCCTCCCGATCGCTTTCAGCACCGGATCGGACAAACTTTGTACCCCGAGGCTGATCCGGTCGATCCCGAGTCGAGCATACGACTTCGGATCGAGATGATCGGCGGGATTGGCTTCGACCGTCACTTCTTTGAGATCGAGCGAAAAGTCGGAAATCGCGTCCAGAATCCGTGCAAGCGTGCCGATCGGCAAAAGAGAAGGCGTCCCCCCTCCGATATATATGGTATCTATTGTATAATTACAAAACAAACGCGCCGCTCCCTTGATTTCGGAGACCAGCGCGTCACAATATTTTTGCATCACATCGGTATCTGCCGCTACCGAATAAAAGTCGCAGTACCCGCATTTGCCGTCGCAAAACGGAATATGAAGATACAGTCCCGCCCGCTTGTCAGCCATCGAACTTGAGAATACTCATAAACGCTTCGCTCGGAATCGACACGCTGCCGACCTGGCGCATACGCTTTTTGCCTTCTTTCTGCTTTTCGAGCAATTTCTTTTTGCGGGTGATATCGCCGCCGTAGCACTTGGCAAGTACGTCTTTGCGTAACGCCTTGACCGTTTCGCGGGCAATGATTTTGGAGCCGATTGCCGCTTGGACGGGGATTTCGAACATCTGGCGCGGAATCGCCTCTTTGAGTTTTTCGGCAATCGTTCTGCCGCGCGCGTAAGCTTTGTCGCGGTGCACGATCAGCGACAAGGCGTCGCAGACTTCGCCGTTGAGCATCATATCGAGTTTGACGAGATCGTCGGCATTATATCCGTCCATCTCGTAATCCAGGCTGGCATAGCCCCTTGTACGGGACTTCAGCGAATCGAAGAAGTCGTAGATGATTTCGGACAACGGGATTCTGTAATCGATTTTGACGCGATTGGTATCGAGATAGGTCATGTTGAGGAATACCCCGCGCTTGTCCTGACACAGCTCCATAATGGTACCGACATACTCGGGCGGCGTATAGATATTGGCAAGAACGATGGGCTCCTCGATCCGTTCGATTTCGGCAGGATTGGGTAAATGCGACGGATTGTCGACCTCGACGACTTCCCCGTTGGTTTTGACCACGCGGTAGCTGACGCTGGGAGCGGTCGTCACGAGATCGAGATCGAACTCGCGCTCCAAGCGTTCCTCGATGATTTCCATATGAAGCAACCCGAGAAATCCGCAGCGGAAGCCGAATCCCAATGCGCCCGACGTTTCGGGTTCGAACAAAAGCGCGGCATCGTTGAGGTTGAGTTTTTCGAGTGCGTCCCTGAGATCGTTATAGCGCGAACCGTCTGCGGGGAAAATCCCGGCAAAGACCATCGGATTGACTTTTTTGTACCCTTTCAGCGGTTCTGCAGCGCCGTTCGGCACCGTGGTGACGGTATCGCCCACCGAGGTGTCTTTGACGTTTTTGATACTTGCCGCAAGATACCCGACGTCTCCCGCTCTCAGACAGTCAACCGCCTGCATACCCGGCGAAAATACGCCCACCTCGGTGACGTCGAACTCTTTGCCCGAGGACATCATCTTGATGCGATCGCCCGCTTTGACGCAACCGTCCACAATCCTGATATTGCAGATGGCGCCTTTGTAATTATCATAAAGGCTGTCGAAAATAAGGGCTTTCAGCGGTGCGTCTTCCGACCCGCTCGGCGGCGGAAGCTTTTCGACAATCTGACGGAGCACGTCTTCGATGTTGATGCCTTCCTTGGCGCTGACCAACGGGGCTTCCGAAGCGTCCAACCCGATGACTTCTTCGATCTCACGACGGGCTTCGTCGGGATCGGCGGACGGCAGATCGATTTTGTTGATGACGGGAAGGATTTCGAGATCGTTGTCCAGTGCAAGGTAAACGTTGGTCAACGTTTGCGCTTCGATCCCCTGCGTGGCGTCGACGATCAGAATCGCGCCCTCGCATGCGGCAAGCGAACGGCTGACTTCGTAAGTGAAATCGACGTGTCCCGGCGTATCGATCAGGTTGAAGGTATATTCTTCGCCGTGATAGCGGTAAAACATCCTGACCGGCGTCAGTTTGATGGTAATACCGCGTTCGCGTTCGATCTCCATGGAGTCGAGCATCTGCTCTTTGAGTTCGCGTTCGGAAACCGCCCCCGTCTTCTGGATAATGCGGTCGGCAAGCGTCGATTTTCCGTGGTCGATGTGCGCCACGATACAAAAATTGCGTATCAGTTCCTGTCTGGTTTTCATTGCAAAATCATTATAAATAAATTTATGGAATTAAGCAATTATTTTTAATTAACTATAGATTTTTTCCGTTTAGGGTAGTATAATACTTATTATCTTATGGGATGAGAGAGGTTACGAATGAGATTGTTTGAAATTCCGATTGCACACCGCGGACTGCACGACGCAGAAGCACCCGAAAACAGCATGGCGGCATTCCGCAAAGCTCTGGAGGCGGGCTATAACATCGAAACCGATGTGCACCTGACCAAAGATAACGTATTGGTCGCTTTCCACGACCGTTCGCTGAAACGCGTCGTCGGGCAAGAAGGCACGATCGAATCGCTGACGTTTGCCGAACTGCGCACCGACAAATATCGCCTGCCGAACGGCGAATTTATCCCGACCTTTGACGAATTGCTGCAACTGGTCGACGGCAAAGTCGACATTCTTTGCGAACTCAAATCCATCGGTGATCCTTTCCGCCGTCTCGAAAAATCGGTCCTCGCCGCCGTCCGCGACAAACCGTGGGTCAAAGTTCAGGCATTCAACCCCCTGACGATCGCCTGGTTTAAGCGCAACGCCCCCGATATCTGCCGCGGTCAGCTCGGCACGCTCGCCGGAGGGAAATGGCTCCAACTGGTGTTTGCGTTTTTCGGTCCGACCAAAATGCTGTGGCGCTCGAAACCCGACTTCCTTGCCTTCGACTACGGACAGATCACCGATCCGCGCGTTGCAAACTCCGTTAAAAAATACGATATGAAACTGCTCTGCTGGACGGTCAAAAGTCAGGAAGAATACAACTTCTGCAAAGCGCACGGCGTGGACAACATCATATTTGAAAACTTTTTGCCCGCTATCGAACGCTGAAGCGTTTCCGAAAAAAAGAAAAGGATCGTCGATGACGATCCTTTTTTGTCGGGATAGGATGTTATTTCATCCATTTTTTCAGCATCTTTTTGCCTTGGTCGCTATTGAGATACAATGCCGTTGCAATCGATCCCAAGCCCAAGCCGATCATAAATCCGTTCTTCATACCGTCCTCCCGATGATAGTATGGTACAAGATTTGTGATTGACGATGGAAAATTTTGTCACTCGAACAAGGCGTTGATAAATTCCGTTGCGTTAAACGGAATGAGGTCGTCGATTTTTTCGCCGATTCCGACAAAGACGACGGGAATCTCCTGCTCTGCCGAAATCGCCATCACGACCCCGCCTTTTGCCGTTCCGTCCAGTTTGGTCAATATAATTCCGTCAATGTCGATTGCCTCATTGAAGATGTCGACCTGGCTGACGGCATTCTGCCCCGTCGTAGCGTCCAGCACGATATAGTTGCGACGGTCGGCGTCGGGCAACTCCCGACCGATGACGCGATTGATCTTTTTGAGTTCTTCCATCAGATTCTTTTTGTTGTGCAAACGCCCTGCCGTATCGACCAGAACCACATCGGTGTTTTTGGCTTTTGCCGAAGCGACGGCATCGAATACAACGGCGGCGGGATCGCTCCCTTCGCTGTGCTTTACGATTCGGACACCCGCGCGCTTTGCCCAGACTTCCAGCTGCTCGCTCGCCGCCGCCCGGAAGGTATCCGCCGCGGCAACAATCACGGATTTGCCTTGCGACATAAAATGTTTGGCTAGTTTGCCGATTGCCGTCGTTTTGCCCACACCGTTGACGCCGGCAACCAAAATAACGAGCGGATACTCATAGGGCGGAATCTCATAGTCGATGGACTCCAGCATAATCCGCTTCAATTCTTCCCGCGCGGCGTCGGGATCGGTGATTTTTTTGCGGTAGAGCGTGTCTTTCAGCTCCTCGATCATCTCTTCGGTCGCGGTCACGCCCATATCGGCGGAAATCATTACGCTCTCCAGCTCTTCATAAAAATCGTCGTCCAACGATTTTGCGCGGAATACTTCAAAAATTTTGCGTCCGAGGTTATCCTTGGTCTTCTTCAGGCTCTCTTTGATCCTTTGAAAAAACCCCATTGTCTGTTATTCTCCTTCTTCAATCGATTTGACCGCGTCTTCCAGTTTGACACGGACCAGTTTGGATACGCCCTTCTCCTGCATCGTCACGCCGTACAGCATATCGGCAAGCTCCATCGTCGGTTTACGGTGCGTAACAACGATAAATTGGGTAACCGAACTGAACTTTCTGAGATACTGGGCATAAAGACTTGCGTTGGCTTCGTCCAACGCCGCTTCGATTTCGTCCAGAATACTGAAGGGCATGGGTTTCAGTTTGATGATGGCAAAAAGAATCGCGATCGCCGTCAACGCCCGCTCTCCGCCCGACATCAGGCTGATACGGGTCAGATGCTTGCCGGGCGGCTCTGCCATGATTTCGATCCCGGCGTCGAGTACCGATACGCCTTCGCCCGTTTCCAGCTGAAGCCGCGCCTGTCCGCCGCCGAACAGCTCGCGGAAAACTTCCTGGAAGTTGACGTTGATCTGCTTGAAACTTTCGACAAATTTATCGGTCATCTCCTTGGTCAGATCGGCGATAATCTGCATCAGTTCCTGCTCGGCTTTGACAAGATCGTCATATTGCTTTTTGAAATCGGCATACCGCTCGCTTTCGCTTCTGAAGGTTTCTTCCGCCAATTCGTTGACCGGACCCATCCGCTCGATCTTGCGCCGTAAGGACGCCGTTTCCGCCGCCGCCTTGGAGGGGTCGAAGACGAAAGGAGCTTCGGGATCTTCGGTTTCCGCTTTGTATTGCTTTGCCCCTTCGAAATCCAACCCGTAAGCCTCGTTGATGCGCTGAGACATATTGTCGATATCGGAATCGATCCGCTCGAGGGCGCCTTCTTCCCGCACCCGCTTTTCGTTGACTTCGTTGATCTTCTGCGTCAAAACGGTCTTCGCTTCGTCGAGTTCGGCGATCTTTGCCTGCATCTTCTGCTTATGCTCTTCAAGAGAATCCAATTCTCCTTTCAGCCCGTCCAGTTCGCTTTGCTGTTCGGGGGTGAAGCGTGTGGTATCGACCTGACGCTTGGTCGTTTCGATCCTCTCTTCGAGAGAGGCATACTGCGCTTTGAGCGATCGGATGGTGTCGGTCAACATCTGACGTTCGGCAGAGATCGAGGTCAATTCGGACTTCAGCGACTCGGACTCCGAAACCAATGTGCTGACTTCGATCTTGCGATCCGAAAGCGTTTCGCTCATACGATCCCGCTTTTCTTTGGCGGCATAATAACGCTCCCGCAACGCATTGACGAAATCGTCGGCATCGACGCTTTCGTTCTCGACGTCCCCTTTGGCTTTTGCCGCTTGCTTCAAAAGATCGTTGAGTTCGGCAATCCGTTTGGAAAACTCCTCGATCTGCTGCGTGAGCTTGCCGACTTCTCCGCGGTAAATCCCCACTTCCGCTTCGGCATTGTTGATTTTTTCGACAATAACTTTGACGTCGACTTCGGCCTTGTGCAGCTGCGCGTCGATGATACGGGCGGCTTCTGCGATTTTTTTGGACTCGATCTCCCGTTCCTTTACGTCTTCGGACAAGAGTTCGATTTCTTTCTCGACATTTTTGATCCGCTTATAAATCTCTTGTAACTCGCCGTCTCTGCCGAGCAGCTTCCCTTCTCGCACCGACCGGCTTCCGCCCGTCAAAGACCCCGTTGTCGCAAAGACGACGCCGTCCAGCGAAACGATTTTGAACTTATAATGATACCGCTTTGCGATTTCGATCCCGACTTCCTTGTCCTCGACAATAACGGTTCTGCCCAAAAGCGAGGAGAAAATTCCGTGATACTTGCGATCATAGCGAATCAGTTCGGAAGCGATGCCGACCACACCGTCTTCGTCCAGCACCCGCTGATGCTCCACGGGCAAAGGGTTGGCGCGTACCGTCGTAAGCGGTAAAAAGGTCGCCGTTCCGTATCCTTTCCGCCGCAGATAGTCGATCAGCTTGGATGCGTCATACTCGTTTTCGGTGATCAGATGGTTGGTCGCGGCACCCAACGCCGCTTCGATTGCAATCTGATAGTCGCGCGGTACCGTGATCACCTGCGGCACCGATCCCAGAATCAGCGCGCGCACCGAAGGATCCCGGTCGGCATCCACCAGCAACTTGCGGACACAGTTCTGATACCCTTCATGTTCGCGTTTGATGCTTTCAAGCAGATTCTTTTTGACTTCCAGCTCTTTTCGGGTGTCTTCGTGACGACGCAGTTTCAGCTCGGTATCTCTGAGTTCGGCATTGGCGTCGGCAAGGTTTGCGTCCGCCGCCGTCTTGTCTTTTTGCTTTGCGTTGCGCTCGGCGTCCAACTCGTCATATCGCGCGCTGAGTTCGCGGTATACCGCTTCCGCCTCGGTCAGTTTCCGATTTTTGAGGGCATGCTCTTCCTTGGCGGCGGCAATGTTGTCGGTCAGGATGCTCCGCTCCAATTCGAGCTTGGCGCGGTTTTCGTTGATCAGCGAAAGTTTGTCCTTCTGATCGAATCGCAGTTCGTTGAGTTTTTGCAGTTCGCGCTCTTGTTTGTCCGTCTCCGCCTGGGCGGCGTCAAACTCCTGCTGAAATGCGGCAAGCGCTTCTTTCTTTTCGATCAGCAGTGCGTTTTTCTCGTTGTAAAGGCTGAGTTTTTGCTCGGCTTCTTTTTGGCGATCGATATACCGCGCTTCGGCGGCGGATCGCTCGTTGATCAGATTGGCGGCGTCTTTTTGAAGATTTTCCAGCCGCTCCGCAAGCACACGGGAATCCCCTTGCACACGTTCGGACTGCAACAAAAGTTCGGTAATTTTGTCCCGCAAGCCTTTGGCATAAATATCACTGTTGGTGATATCCATCATCGTCACGTTGTAATCCCGCGACGAAATCGACAACTGCTTTTCCAGTTCCGCAATATCGGCGACGCAACGGTTCAGACGCGTGCGGATTTTTTCGCGCTCGGTGGCACTGTTTTCGCATTGATACAGGAAAAAGTGAATTTCCAGTTGCTTCAGCTGCTTTTTGAGTTCGCGTGCGTTTGCCGCCACTTTTGCCTGATGCTCCAGCGGCTCCAGTCCCGAAGATATTTCGGTAATAATATCGTTGAGACGGCTGATATTGTCGCGCGTACGATCAAGACGACGTTCGGTATCGATTTTGCGCGCCTTGTGACGGCTGATCCCCGCGGCCTCTTCAAAAATCTGCCGACGCGCTTCGGGCTTTGCCGACAGAATCTCCTCGATCTTCCCCTGTCCGATGATGCTGTAGCCTTCTCTGCCGATCCCCGAATCGCGGAAAAGATCGATGATATCGCGCCAACGACAGGCATTGCGATTGATATAATACTCCGAATCGCCGCTTCGGTCGAGTTTACGCGTGATGACGACCTCGTCGAAATCGATGGGATACTGGCGTTTTTCGTTGTCGAGATACAACGAAACTTCACAGTACGAAATACTGCGACGGTTTGCCGTTCCGTTAAAAATGATTTCGGGCATTTTTTTGCAGCGGAGCGCAGAAGGACTTTGCTCGCCCAATACCCATCGGACGGCGTCGGCAACGTTGGACTTGCCGCATCCGTTCGGTCCGACAATACAGGTGATATTGGATTCAAATTCGATTTCGAGTTTGTCGGCAAACGATTTGAAACCGTAGAGCTCGATTTTTTTCAGATTCACGGATCCCTCAAAAGTATCGCAAATAATTGATTTATATATTATACAATATCGAAAAGCCGAAATCAAGTGCTTGACGGAATCGCAAACACCATTCACACTTTTCCCGCAGAATACATAGTGTGTAGTGTAAGTCGAAAAACTTATAAATTAAAAGGAGGTATCGGTTATGAACGGTTTTAACGGATTCGGCGGCGGATGCGGATGCGGTTGCGACAGCATTTGCTGGATTTTGCTGATTCTCATGCTGTGCGGTTGTTGCGGAAACGAAGGCGGTTGCGGCTGTGGCTGTAACGAACTTCTCCTCATCATCCTGATCCTTTGCTGTTGCTGCGGCAAAGACAAAGGCGTCTATGGCTCCTGCGCCTGCAAGTAAACTACATAAAGAGGATCGCTGATGCGATCCTCTTGTTTTTTAATCCGAATCCTATTTGCTTTTTTTGCCGTAAAAGCGATTGCGAAGTTCCAGTTCCTGTTCGGGGGTTGCTTCGACAAAACCTTCGGGCAAGGCGTCGGCAGGATACAACAGATAAAACGCCGGAGCCTCGGGGTGGTCGAGAATCAGTTGCTTGCGCCCGTAACGGGCAAGCAATCCGAGCATCAGCAAATCCCCTGCAGCCCCCGCCACCAGAAGCGAGAACAAAATGACCAGATAGACATTGCCGTACACGACCGAAACCGCCCAAGGGATCAGCCCCACCAACAAGAAAGGAAGCACCAACGCAAAGCGATACCCGCCGATTTTTAACGGGGCGTTACAACCGCAATACGCCATCATCTGTTTGGGAATCAAGCCGAAATGAATATCTTTGGGTTTCGCGCCGGCAACCAAAAATCCGATGGCATGAACCCCTTCGTGCAAAACCAAAAGCACGAGATATCCTGCAATCAACAACAAAATCCCCCACCACCAAGCAAGACTCCACCCTTTGCCGATGACGGAATTGACGATTGCGCCGACCGCGCAAAACGTAATCAACAGAACAAGCTGTAGTGCCGCGGCGGGCTTCAGATCGATGGAGACCAGCTGCTTTTTGTAGTTTATGCCCATAATTCACCTCGATTAAGCGTTTGCCTGAATTGCAATTCGCTTTGTGCAAAGGGCGCAATTTCTTGCGCCCTTTCCCGTATTGTTATTTTGCGTATTCCACGCTTCGGAGTTCCCGTATGACGTTGACTTTGATCTGACCGGGATACTCGAGTTCTTCTTCCAGCTTGCGGGCAATTTCTTTTGCCATCAAGACCGTTGTTGCGTCGTCTACTTGCTCGGGCTTGACGATAACTCTGATCTCGCGCCCTGCCTGTATGGCGAACGATTGCTCTACTCCTGCGAACGAGTTTGCGATTTCTTCCAGTTTTTCTAAACGTTTGACATAATATTCGAGCGACTCTCTGCGGGCGCCGGGTCGCGCTCCGCTGATTGCGTCTGCCGCCTGCACCAGGACGGCTTCGATCGTCTGCGCTTCCACATCGCCGTGATGCGCCGCGATTGCGTGGACGACTTTGTCGTTTTCTTTGTATTTTTTGACCAGTTCGACGCCGATCTGAACATGCGTTCCTTCATATTCGTGGTCGACGGCTTTGCCGATATCGTGCAACAGACCCGCGCGTTTGCAAACCTTGACGTCGGCACCGAGTTCTGCCGCAAGCAGACCTGCGATATAGCTGACTTCGAGCGAGTGTTTGAGTACGTTCTGTCCGTAGCTTGTACGGTATTTCATTCTGCCGAGCAATTTGACCAGTTCGGGATGAATTCCGTACAACCCTGCATCGAATACCGCGCCTTCCCCTGCTTCTTTGATCGTTGCGTCCATATCGCGACGCACGCGATCGGCAACTTCTTCGATCCGTCCCGGATGAATTCTGCCGTCTGCAACCAGCTTCTGAAGGGTCAGTCTTGCGATTTCGCGTCGGACGGGATCGAAGCCCGTCAGGGTAACGACGTCGGGCGTATCGTCGATAATAATGTCGACGCCCGTAGCGCTTTCGAGCGCTTTGATGTTGCGTCCCACGCGTCCGATGATGCGCCCCTTCATGTCTTCGCCGGGGAGCTCCACCACCGAAACCGTTGCTTCCGATGCCTGGTCGACCGCACAACGCTGAATGGCAAGCGCAACAATGTTTTTGGCTCGGCGCTCACCTTCTTCTTTGGCTTCCTTCTCGATCTCCTTGATCAGAATCGCCGCCTCCCGGCGCGCTTCTTCCTGCATCGCGTTGACAATCTCGCGGCGGGCTTCCTCGCGCGTCATTTCGGCAACCTTTTCGAGTTCTGCCATCATCCGCTCGCTGTGTTGTTCGATTTCCGCTTCCTTGCGGACGATTTCCTGCAACCGCTGGTCTGCCTCTTTGGTGCGTCGGTCAAGACCTTCGATCTTGCGGTCCAGTGCGTCCTCTTTTTTGTTGAGCGCGTCCTCTTTCTGATTCAGGCGCGACTCCTGTCTTTGCATTTCGGAACGTCTTTCTCTGGATTCTTTTTCAAACTCGTTTCGCAGTCTGATCTGCTCTTCTTTCGCTTCGAGCAAGGCGTCTTTTCGCAATGTCTTGGCTTCGAGCCGAGCGTCTTCGATCATCCGTTCGGATTCCGCTTTGGCCCCGCCCATCCGACGGCGGACTACTTCTCGATAGACGAGATACCCCGCGCCGAACCCCGCTATCAATGCGGGAAACAAGGCGATCAACGCAGCTGCCCACGGCGCTAAAGCAGTTAGCATAATGGGACTGCTAAACATTTTTACCTCCTGTTCAGTTTTGAATTTTCACGTAATATTCTATTCGGTCGTTCGCAT
>DVOH01000042.1 GCA_018713745.1 Candidatus Stercoripulliclostridium merdipullorum
AAGCGCCCGATGAGTACCCTTGCTACGTTTGCGCAAAACCTTACCCTGCCTTTGGTCACCACCGGCGACAGCGTTACCTTTATGCTGATCTACGGGATGGATACGACGGCGGACAGCACTTACCAAGGCAAAACCTTCTCGGTCGACGTCACCATTCTCGCCACCCAATACAGTGCCGAAGAGGACGGTTTCGGCAACAACGATTACGATCAGGACGCAGAATTTTCTGTTGCCTAACCTGCGACAACCGTTCTGCTTCTGACATTCCTATGATTTGACACGGGCGTACCGCGGATGCGGCTTGCAAAAGCCGAGTCCGGGTACGCCTTTTGCTTACATCGACGATCACGTTATGCTCCCGTTTCGGGAGTTTGTTTTTGAAGTTTTTCCCCAAAAAATCAAGGAATCGTCAATTTTAGCCCGTTTCTCGTGCGATCCCTCCGAAACCGTTGACGGAATCTGTCATGTTTTGCCATAATGTCATTGCCCCGTCCCACAATTCCGGAACTCTTAAGGAGGAGTTTTTATGAAACACACCAAGCGTGCTTTGGTGCTCTCGGCTGTTGTGCTGATCCTCTCCGTCGCCATGCTGGCGGGAGCGACGTTTGCGTGGTTTACCGACGAAGTCACCAACTCCGGCAACGTCATTACGACCGGCAACCTTACGATCAACGCTTATGCTTTCGATCTGACCGACACGGGTTCGACCGGGTTTACCGTCGAGGGCGTCAACGGCGGTCAGCCCTTCTATTTTGAAACCGACGGGCAAGACCTCAACACCGACACTTCCCCCATCATCGAAGAAAGCAACTGGGAGCCGGGTAAGACTTCGGCAAAGCTGCTGACCGTCAGCAACGCCGGCACCGTCGCCGCCAAAATCAAACTCCACTTCGAGGTCACGGGCGATCTGACCCCTGCCCTGTGGTTTGACTTTGTACGGGTCGAGGGAAACAACACTGTAGGAAGTTTCACAAAGCGCCCGATGAGCACCCTTGCTACGTTTGCGCAAAACCTTACCCTGCCTTTGGTCACCACCGGCGACAGCGTTACCTTTATGCTGATCTACGGGATGGATACGACGGCGGACAACACTTACCAAGGCAAAACCTTCTCGGTCGACGTCACCATTCTCGCCACCCAATACAATGCCGAATCCGACGGGTTCGGCGACAGCGATTACGATCAGGACGCCGGATTTCCCGCCCCTTACGTTCTGCCCGAAGGCGTGACGATCGCGTCGTTTGACGACAACTCCGCGCTCGCGTATGCCGACGGAATCTACTATCAAGACGTCGCGGACGCCGTGGCTGAAGGCGGTACGATCTATCTGAAGCCTTACAGTACCACCAATCTGAAAGGCGCGCACACGCCCATCCCCGCAAACGGAATTACGCTGTACGCCAATCACGCGACCTTCAACTCCGACCTTGCCGTCGACACTTATGATCAATCGGCTTCGGGCGGAACCGACGGAATCTACGACGGCGTTGCCGAAGTCGACATCACGGTCTACAACGCGCGCAACCTTTATCTTTGGGGAGAGCGCAATTCCGACGCCACCGTCAATATCACGATGAAAGACTGCATCAACGTAGGCGGGGATACCACTCCGACCGCAGTCTCGGGAGCAGGCAGAGCGGTCTATCTGTCCGGGACGAAGGGCATCACCAACATTACGCTGAACGGCGTCGTTGTCCGCGGTGCCGAAAGTGCCGTATATTCCAATCAGAGCGGCGATATTACGATCGAAGACAGTTCCTTTATCCAATGCGCCGCACCGATCAATATCAATTATAAAGCGACCTCCGGCACGCAAACCGTAACCGTGGATAACTGCTCGTTTGTCGATTGCGGCGCCGATCTCCAATACACCGTAGGCGACGGAACGTTGGGCGACTATGACGCGCCGATCCGCGTGGTACATTCCGCCGAAGGATCCCTGCACTACCTCACCGTCCGCAACACATCGGTCACCGGGACCGTCAGCAAAAACGGCGACGTACTGATCGGCATCCACAAAGGCGGATCCGCCCTCGTGACCGCTACCCTCGAAAACAACAGCTCCGACCTTCGCGTGGACAAGGGCGACAGCGCATTGATTACGGTGACACAAGGCACGGCGCAAACCGTAACAACCGTTTTGGCGTAACGCCTATCCCTCTCTGCTTGCGACCGCTTCCGTCAAACATACACCTTTGACGGAAGGCGCAAAACTTCAGGCAACACCGACTCCTACATCACGATTGCCTGTCGTATGATAAGGGGCGTGCCCCGATTGCGATCGTTCGCGTCGGTGCACGCCCTTTTCTTTTAGCAAACTATTTGCGACAGTCTTTGCTTCGCGCTTACAACATTTCGTCTCCTTTCATTTCGCGCTCCTGCACGGCGGCTTCTTCCTCGTCGATTTCGCCGTCGGCAAGCCTTGCGCGCACGGCAAGAATCTCCATCATTTTGTTGTGCTTGCGTTCGGTCAGATCCCAGAAGAAAAACGGAATCGCACCCAGCACCAAACTGCCGAGGCTCAATCCCGCAATCGCTCTCGCGATCCCGAACAACGTTTCGTGCTGATACAATACCGACGTGCTGTCGATATAGCCGAAACTTTTGTAAATTGCGGGGGCAACAAATGCCGTCCCCATCCCGACCACGGTCAGAAGCCCCGTTCCGAGCGGAATGGGGAAAAACAGGAGATAGGGACGGAACTTGCCCCAGCGCGTATTGGTATTGTCCAGGAGCCAGCTGATCAGCGGCGTCGTGACGATGGCGATGATCGAACTGATTACGCCGATCAACGCAACGTGATCGACGTTGATCGAGCAAGCCGCGGCAACGTAAATCCCTTGCGTCAACGTGACAAACGGCGTCAACGTCGTCGCGCCGTAACAGCCGATACTGCCGAGGATGAACATGATCCATTCTTTCAGATCCAGTTGTTTGCCTGCGGGCGGACGATTCCATTCGGGCAGAATGCTTCTCAGTTGCCGCCATTTTGCGACGAGTTTGTTCCCTGACATTCCTGCTCTCCTTTTCGGAACTATAAAAAAAATCAATTAATTTTAACATAGTGCCTTTTCTCCGTCAAGATCGAGGTTGTTTGCTCCTGTTTTCCGTATCTTCCTCTTGAAAGTGGCAATATAATATGTTAATATGATACTATCAATATGATTTTCGGAGGGACTTATGCCTTGGTGGGTTTATGCAATCATCGCCGTCGTCGCAATCATCGTTTTGTGGATCGTCGCCGTCAAAGTCAATCGCCACTTCCTGCGTAACTACGGCGTCAGCCTGTTTGTCGGCGGGTTTTTCACTTTGGTCGCCTTAGGTCTGATCGCGGGCGGGGTTCTGCTTGCACGAGAGGACAACGGTATCGGCTGGGCGTTGCTTGCCGCAGGCGCCGTCATCTTGCTGATCGTACTGATCGTCGACTTCAAAAAATGCGGCTTCGGCGCGGGTCTCCTCGCCCTTCTCTTGCAAATCGTCTTTGCCGCGCCCAGCATCCTGATGTTTGTCGATCTCGTCTTCAATCACGGCAGGTCTACGTTCGGCGCACGCCTGAAGTCGTCGCGCGCGCACAACGAGTATCTTGCCAATCGTAACCGTAACGACGACTATCAATAAAAACATCTTTCCCCGACATTTCAAAAACAGCGGCGTTCTCGCCGCTGTTTTTATTCGCTTCGGATCAGCCTTCCCGCTCGCCTTGCCGCCAACCCGTAAGGCAACAGCATTGCCACCGTTTCCAATCCGCAAAATATCGCAAGCCGCGCCCATCCGAGCCATCCGACCAACGCCGTCACGACGGCAAACAGAACCGCAACCTGCATAAAACAATACATCCGGACATACATGTTGCCGACGACGCGATAGACCGCCTGCATGGTCGAAACGGATGAAACGGTGCGGTTCAAACTGCGGATTTTCCCGCTTCCGTCCCGCCAAGGTACTTCGCACCGCAAGGACGCCACGACCGCAAACACGATTGCCGTTCCGCCCCCTAAGGCACATGCCGCGATTGCCTGCACGACGGACTGCCGCTCTCCCGCCTCGGCACCCGCAATCGCCGTCAGCACAACCGCCGTCAGCCAACCGAGCGTCGCCGTCGCCGCGGCAATCCCTTCCGCCTTGCCGATCACGGGGCGTTGGGACGGAAATTTGCGCTCTCCCCTCCCCTCTTGCGCGATGAAAACGTCGATCCCCACGCCGAATACCTCTGCCAGTCGGGTGAGCATCGCAAGCGGCACGCCGCCTTTATCTCCTTCCCATTTACTGACCGCCTTATCCGTTACGCCAAGCAGCTCTCCCAGTTGTTTTTGGGTCAGTCCGCGCTCGTTGCGCAGTCTGCGTATGACCGAACCCGTACTCATTGCGGTTTCCGTTGCTCCGCGCGTTCGCGCCGAATGATCCGCGCGCCCAACGCAACGCATACGATCGTGATGGGAATCACCGACAGGATCAGCCCGATCATCAACAAGAAATTAAGGGGCTTTTGCGCGATCATCGCTTCGTTCGCAAGAAAAAACGCCGCCGTCATCATCCCGATCACCAGACCGATCCCGACAGACATCAAGGCGTAAATTGCTTTTTCCGACCGCTTTCCGACGATCAGGGTATCGAGATAAACGGGGAGTCCCAGGTTGATTGCCCAGCGGATTTTGACAAGATGCAACAGGATTGCCAACAAGACGAACGCCGCGGCAATCGACGGCAGAACCCAAAGGTTGCCCTTGCCGCCGTATCCGTCGATTTCGCCCGCGGCGTTAAAATGAATCCCGATGACGTCGGGCAACACGCGGTAAGCCTCGGCGCTGCGGACAAACATCGCGACCGCCATGCCGACCGACGCCAGCAAAATCACCGCCGAAACGGGATTCAACCCCAACCGTCTGCGACGGGGAACGGGCGTGTTGTCCGCGGGCATTTTGCCGTCCTCCGTCCCCGTCAGGCGGTTGACGTCGCAGTCGAACAGCGCGGCGATCGCCCCGAGCATGCGGGCGTCGGGGAGGGATTGCCCCCGCTCCCACTTGCTGACGGTCTTGTCCGAAACATAAAGTTTTTGCGCAACTTCTTCCTGCGTCCATCCCGCTTCCGTCCTCAGACGGCGAAGCGTGTCGGCAAATCGGCTACGAAAATCGTCTTGCATCTTAAGCTCCTCGCTATCTTTCTGATCATAGTTTATCATATCGGAACAGAAAATACCATCGCGATTGCAAAAAGCGCGCTCTACCGTTTGAAGAGTGGCGTCGTTTGCCCTTTTTCTCTCTCCGCAACCGATACGAAAAAAGAATCGCTGTGCCATTTTGGTATCCTGTTATGATTAAAACGGTTTCCGTTTATGACATCAATCGAATGTTTGCCGCATCGCCCCGTATCGGCTTGTCCGACAACGAAAAACACCGCCGTCGGCGGTGTTTTTCGGAGTTGGGGTCGATCGAGAACAGGATTTCCCGTCCGAACCCTGAGTTGGGGTAACGGATTCTTTCGGAAAATCCTCCCTCTGTGATATTATTTTATCACGAGCAATCCTCGTCTGTCAAGCTGTTTACGAAATTTTTTCGTATACTGAAATTATGATTCCTTATGTCTGCACCCGCATCCGCGAATTGCGGTTGGAAGCCGGGCTTTCTCAAGAGGCGTTCGGCAAACTGCTGTTCGTCTCGCAAGACACCGTCTCTTTATGGGAAAACGGCAGAAGTCTGCCCGGTGTGGAATATATCATCAAAATCTGCAATCTCTTTCAGGTTTCTGCCGACGATCTTTTGGGACTGAAGCCCTACTGATCGCCCCTTTCGCGTAAGAAATCAGGAGGAGCGGCAACCGTTGATTTCTTTTTAATGTCCTTATGATCGGCAAAAAACTCAAACAATTACGCACCGAACGCCGGTGGTCGCAATCGGATCTTGCCCGCCTCGTCAACGTCACCCAACAAGCCGTCGCGCTGTGGGAGTGCGACAAACGCGACCCCGATCTCCCGACACTGATTTCGCTTGCGCGTATCTTCGGCGTGACGACCGACGAATTGTTGGACTTCGATCCCGCAGACGGCGACCGATCGGCGTTTTGACGTCCGCCACCCTATCCAAAACAAAAACCGGGATTGCTCCCGGTTTTTTTGATCGTTGATCGGCGCTTTGTCCTCGCTCGGGCGTCCCCTCCGCTTACCACTTGGGACGGATGAAGCGTTTTTCTTCTTCGGGCAGATCGACCGCGATCGTTCCCCCCGGGTTCATGATGTTGTTGGGATCGAAGTGTTGCTTCAGGACTTTGAAAATCTCAAGCTGATTGCTGCCGATAAATCCTTCCAGCCATGGCGCAAACATCTTGCCGATGCCGTGGTGATGGCTGATCGCCGCGCCCGACTTCTGGATATGATCGAGGATTCCGCGGTGATAGCTGATGAAGTCGTCCAGCTCGGTCATCTTGGCAATGAAAATAAAGTAGAGGTTTGCCCCTTGGGGATAGGCATGCGACATGTGCGTCATACAAATCGTTTGCGGCCGCGACTTGCAATATGCGCGCACGGTTTCGTGTACCTTTGCCATATTGTCCCAGTTGACGGTGCACTCGAGGGTGTCGGTCATAATGCCGAAATCCTGCATGGAGTCGCGCAGATACGGGTCGGTAAACCGTCCCTTTTCCCACGCCGAAACGGGGATTCCCGTCAGATACATCGCTTTGTATTTGCGGCAGATTGCGGCGACTTTCCGCTTAATGTTGCGGCAGAAGGCGCGTTCGCCGTCGGTAAAGCCCAGGAACAGACAGCGTTTCATCGGCTCGAAGCCTTTGAGTTTGAGCAGATTGCCGGCAAGGGGAATATCGTCGATGCCGTAAAGTCGCATCATAATGTCCGTTTCCTCGGGGTCGGACAGGCGGAACACCGAAGGATACCCGATTTCCGCCTGCATGATTTCGCGCGCCGCCGCCTGTGCGTCCTCCCAGGTGTGGAACATATAGGAGAATTTGAAGTGGTTTTCGGGCATATACCGGAACACTTTGAGCGTCACATGGGTCAGGATGCCGTAGGCGCCTTCCGATCCCATCATAATCTGATTGACGTCGGGTCCCGTCGCTTTGGCGGCGTAGTCGTCGGTCACGATTTTGCCGCGGGGCGTCACATACTCCTGTCCCAAAACGATATGCTCGATCTTGCCGTAATAGGTCGAATTCTGTCCCGCGCCGCGCGTCACCGTCCAGCCGCCGACCGAGCTGTACTCGAAGGACTGCGGAAAATGTCCGCACGTATACCGTCTTGACGCGCCGAAGAGTTCGGGGGCGTTGTTGAGCGTTTTTTCGAGGTCGGGTCCGCTCATCCCCGCCTGTACGGTGATCGTCTGGTTGATCTCGTTGAAGCGGATGACTTTGTTGAAGTTCTTGCGCATATCGAGGGAAATCCCACCCTTCATGCACTCGACGCCCCGCGTGACGGACGAACCGCCCCCGTAGACGTAAACGGGGATTTTGTGCGCGTCGCAGTAGGCGACGATCTGTTCGATTTCGACGGCGTCGGAGGGATAAAGAACGGCGTCGGGCACGTTTTCGACAATGTGCTTGCGAAGCCGCAACAAGTCGTACATCGTCTTGCCGTACGCAACGCTCAGTCTGCTGTAGCAATCGGTCTTGACGTTGTCGCCGCCGACGATGGCGGCAAACGCTTGGAGATCGGCGTCGGTCAATTGGATCGGCGCGTCGAATTCTACAGGCTCATACCCCATTTCCCGCGGGGTTTTGAAGTCGTCGTCGGTCATCCCGAAAAACTCTTTCATCATTTTGTAAAGACTTTCTTTGGGGACTTTGAAGGCGTCGGGATCGCCCCACTTGAGAATACTGCGATAACTCCCTTCGGGGGCGCGCGTTTCCTGCCAGTCGGGTCGGAATCCTTTGTACGGTTTTGACATAATAATACCTCCTATCGGAATTGTTTGATGATTTTGAAGAGCGGACGGAGCCGCGGATAGCTTTTGACGTAAAGTTTGCGGTAGAGTCGGTCATAGACCGCGGCGGTTTGCGGATCGGGCTCGAACACCTCGCCGACGTGCACCATGGCGTCGATCGCCGCGTCGTAACTCGGAAACCGTCCGAGTCCCACAAATGCGCAGATTGCGGCACCCAAACCGCTTGTTTCGTATGTCTGAACCCGCATAACGGGGAGATTGAACATATCCGCCGTAATCTGACAGACGGGATCGCTCTGAGCGCCGCCGCCCGAAACCATCAGCTTTTTGACGGTGACGTTTGCTTTGCGCTCCAGCCGCCGTTTGCCGTCGATCAGACCGTAATTGATCCCTTCGATCAACGCGCGGTAAACGTGCAGGCGGGTATGCGCTTCGGTAAATCCGATCAGCGCGCCCCGCGCTTCGGGGCGTTTGAGCGAAGGGCCCCAATACGGTTCGGCGTACAGCCCGTCCGAGCCGGGCGGAACGGTATCGAGCAGAGGATCGAGATGCCGCTCCCAGCAGATCGACCCGTCCTCGGGGCGCTTGACAAACTCTTTGATAAACCACGTCAGCGTCCAGTAGCCCCTGGTGATCATGACTTCGGGATTGTAGCGGTCGGGATACACGGCGGGATATGCGGGCAAAAATTGAATGGGTTCGACGTATCGCTCCGTCGTGATCTGAATCGTTGAGGTCGTCCCGAACGAAAGCGACGCCGTGTCCTCGTAAATCGCGCCCGTCCCGATGGTTTCGCATCCCTTATCGCTGCCCGAAGCGATCAGCGGAAGTCCCGTCGGAAGCCCCGTCGCCGCCGCCGCTTCGGGACTGATTGCGCCGAGCACGCTCCCCGGTTCGACAAGGTCAAAGCGGAATCTTCTGTCCGCCTCTTTTTTGTCCTCCTCCCGTGTGCGGAAAACGGGCATCTGAAAATGTCCGGGGTTCATCCATCGCTTCGCGCGGTAATTGAACGGGATATGCCCGATCATCGCGGCAACGCTGTCGATCAGATTGCCGCTCAGTTTGTAGTTAAGGTAAGTCGACAGCTGAACGTACTTGTCGGTATTCTTCCAGATTTCGGGCTGATTTTCGCGGATCCAGTTGCTTTTGCAGTCCTTGCGCGTCTTTTCGACGGCGTCGTGCATTCCGCTGATCCGAAAGAGAAACCGCGATTTCAACGGCATCGTTTCTGCACAGCGCGCCACTCTTCTGTCCATCCACAAAATCGCGGGGCGCAAGGGCTTTTTGTCTTTGTCCAGACAGATCCCGACGTCGCGCATACACGTCACCGTCACGCCGATGATCGACCCGAACAAATCTTCCCGTTTTTCTTTCAGCCCCCGTATCGCCAAACAGATCTTATCCCAATATAGATCGGGATCCTGCTCGGCATACCCTTCCTGCGGCGATACATACGGCTCAAACCGTACTTTCTCCTTTTCGACCAGCTCTCCGCGCTTGTCAAACAGCATCGCCCGTATGCTCTGCGTTCCGCAGTCGATCGATAATATCAGCTCGTCCATCCCGCGCTCTCCTTCTCCCGTTCCGTCTTATCCTTTGCCGTCCGAAATCAGCTTACTCATGTCCGTCGTCGCCACGACGTCCACCCCCGTTCCGAGGGCGTTTTCGATCACCGATTCTCCCACCCGCATCACGCGCTTCACTTTGGTGCGCTTCAGCAATGCGGCAAGCTCTTTGACTTTTTCTTTGGGAATCTCTCCCTTCGTTTTGACCGTCAGCACGGGATACCCCGCAAATACCGTCGCCACCGTCCCCGTAACGCTTCGCGTCGGCGCGGTCAGCTCCTTCCGCGCAAATTCCGTCCCCTTGGGACATTTGTTGCCTTCGACTTTGAGTTCGCCCCCCTCGTACGTTGCCCGCAACCGGCATCCGTTGGGACAGACAATACAAATCAGATCACTCATCCCGCTCTTCCTCCAGTTCGAATTCTACCCGGTCGTCCGGGGCAAGGGACAGCTCGATCGTCAGCTTTTCGGCTTCGGGCGGCTTAAGATTGTGGTACCGTCTCCGCATCCGCTCCTCCCCGTTGACGATCACTTTGAGGGTTGCGCGCAACGTTTCTTTCGCACTTCGGAAGTACGCCGTCAGCGTTCCGTCATAATCCCCCGTGTCGATTGCCTGCGGCACGAAATACAAAAATCCTTTTCGTCCGATCGCGATGCGCTTGCCGCCGCTCCGCTCGCGTTCGATGGCTCTTGCCGCCGTTTCCGCCGTTTCCGACACATAGTCGACCAGGTCGTGAACGTGCAGGCAGTTGCCCACGCTGTATACCCCTTTGACTTCGGTCTGCATATTCTGATCGACCGTTGCTCCCTTGGTCGCGCCGTCCATCGGTACGCCCAACGTTTCGCTCAGTTCGTTTTCGGGGATCAGCCCGACCGAAACGATCACCGCGTCGCAAGCAATCCGCTCTTCCGTCCCCGCGACGGGCTGCATCCCTTCGTCAACCGATGCGATTTCGCACCCCGTCACGCGTTCGTCCCCGAATACCCGCGTCACCGTTTTGCCAAGGTACAACGGAATTCCGAAATCGTTCAGACACTGACTGATATTGCGCGCCAGACCGCTGGGGGCTTGTTTTGCTTCGTACACGCCGACGACTTCGGCTCCCTCGAGGGTCAGCCGTCTTGCCATAATCAATCCGATGTCGCCGCTCCCGAGAATCACGCAACGCTTGGTCGGCAGCAATCCCATCAGATTGACGAAATTCTGCGCGACGCCCGCCGTCATCAGTCCCGCGGGTCTTGTTCCGTGAATCCCCACCTGCCGCGGCGTCCGCTCGCGGCACCCGTTTGCCATAATCAGTCGGTCGGTCTCGACCGTCCGCATGCCGCTTGCGCTTGTCAGCGTCAGTCGGAAGAGATCCCCTTCTTTTTCGATCGAAACGACAAAGGTCTTTAAGGCGATTTCGACGTTTTGTTTGGTCAGAACTTGGTCGATCAGCCGTTCGGCATATTCGGGTCCCGTCAGCTTTTCGCCGTAGCGGATGACGCCGAAACCGTCGTGAACGCATTGCTTCAGAATGCCGCCGAGTCGCCCTTCGCGCTCGATCAAAAGACACTTTTTGCGCTCGAACGCGCACGCGGCGGACAGTCCTGCCGGTCCCCCGCCGATAATGACGACGTCGTACTTCATTGCTCTTCCTCCGTCCTGCCGAGCGTCAATCGGGAGCTGCCGCCTTTTTTGGTCACTTGTTCGGGCGCGATGCCGCATTCTGCGGCAATCAGCGCGGTGACGACGGGCGAACAGAATCCCCCTTGACACCGTCCCATCCCCGCTCGTACTCTTCGCTTGACCCCGTCGATCGTCGGCGAGGCAAGGGGTCGACGCAGGGCATCGAGAATTTCGCCTTTGCTGATCTCCTCACAGCGGCAGACGATTTCGCCGTAGTCGGGGTTTTGTCGGATCAGTTCGGCGCGCTCTTCCTTGCTCATCGCCTGCACGGACGGAATCCCTTTGCGATAAGGATTGAAATTTTGCTTTTCGGCAAGGGGTCTGTTTTGCTCGGCAAATATTTCGCCCACCCACTTCGCCACGTCCTCCGCAATCGCGGGCGCCGCCGTAATCCCCGGCGACTGAATCCCCGCAGCCTGAATCAGATTGGCGATAACGGGACTGCGTTCGACGACAAACTCTTCTTCGTACGTCGCCGCTCGGATTCCCGCAAAATAAGTGATAAAATCGCTCTGTTTGAGATCGGTGACCGAACTTTTTTGTTTTTGGAATACCGCGTCGATTCCCGCGCGCGTCGTCGACAGATCTTCGCGGTCGCGGACTTCGTACGCGCTCGGTCCCAGCAAGACGTTGTGATCGATCGTCGGGATGACGCCCCCGCCTTTGGTGTGGTTTTTGCCCGAACTCCCTTTCAGCTCGAACCGTCCCACGACGCCTTTGCCGAAGCCGCGCGCCTTTTTGTCCAATACGATTTCTTCCCCCTTGCGCGGATGCAGGGTAAAATGCCTGTCCCCTGCGGTTTCGGCAATTTTATCCGCCCAGACGCCCGCCGCATTGATCAGAATTTTGGGATAAATTCTGCCGCGGTTGGTGTTGACCGCCGTCACGCGTTTGCCGTCGTTTTCGACCGACAGCGCGGCGGTTTCGAGATAAACTTCGCATCCGTTGGTCACGGCGTTTTCGGCAAGCGCAACCGTCATCAGATAAGGACTGACGATGCCTGCCCCCTGACACAAAAATCCCCCGTATCCGTACCCCGGCGATCCGATCGCTTCCGCCATCTTCTTTTTGCCGAGATAAGCTAGCGGAATATCGTTCTTCCTGCCCCGCGCGACGATCAGCGGATAAATCAGCCTCTGCCATCCCGCCGTAAACAATACATACTGCCCGCATCGGTCGATCGGAACATCCAATTCCGCCGACAGTCGGTCGTACATCGCGTTGCCGCGCATATTGTATTTGACTTTGTTGCTGTTCGGTTTGAGGTCGATCCCCGCGTGAATCATCCCGTCGTTGCGCGACGATTGCTGTACGGCAACGTCGTATTCCTTTTCGATCAGCATCGCTTCGATCTCGTATCGGCTTAAAGCGCGCAAAATCGCGCATCCGACAATTCCGCCCCCGATCACCAATACGTCGGGCGTTCTGCCGTCCAACGATTGGTCCGAAGCACAAGGGACTTTCATCCCATTTTCGACCTCTCCTTTGACCCGCAGATCGTTGATGACGCCGCGCGAATGCTTTTTGTCGACGGCAAGCCTTCCCGCCTCCAGAACGGTTTCGTAATCGCCCACTTCGCCGCTTAAACAGATTCCGCCGTTGTGACGCGTCACCGTAACGCCGTCAATGCCGGCTTTCAAAATCTTTTTTCTTATTTTTTCCACCGTTTTCATAGTTTTATGATACCATATCGCCCGCGCCTTGTAAATATACAGATTCGGCGATCTGTCGCTTTTCTCCCTGAATTTCCGATCGCTTTTCTTCCCTTCTTAAATCGATCTGATTTTGGCTGTTTTTGAGATTTTTCGGGCGAAATCTTTGTTATTTTTCCCCTTAATTTTCGGGCGAAAGGGTTGTAATCTCAAGCCGTTTGTGGTATAATACAACTATGATAGACATCCGAAAAATCTGGCAGGAAACCCAAGCCAACCTTTCCGGCGAACTGCCCGCCGTCGCCTATATGCTCTGGATCGATTCGCTCACGCCCCTTTGCGTCAAGGACAACGTGCTGATTCTGCTTGCGCCCTCGCTCAATACCAAAATCACGGTCAACAAAAATTACAAGGACCTGATCCGCACGGCGCTTTCCAAAACCAAAAGCACGTTTGTCGACGTCGATATCATCATCGACGAAGAAAAACCGTTCTTCACCAAAGAGATCGACTCCTTCCACGACAATCAGATCATCATCAATTCCGAACCGCGCAAAAAACAAACGCAGTTTATCGCGCGCTATACCTTTGACAATTTCGTCGTGGGCGAAAGCAACAAACTCGCCTTTCACGCCGCCCAGCAGGTCGCGCAAAAACCGGGTTCCGCCGAAGGGTATCTCAACTTTAACCCTCTGTTTTTGTACGGCGGCGTGGGACTCGGCAAAACCCATCTCCTGCACGCAATCGGCAACTACATCACCGAGCACCTGCCCAGTATGTCCGTCCTCTACGTCCCTGCCGAAAAGTTGACGACGGAGTATTTCGAAGCCCTGTCCAACTCGGGGTCGTCGGACAAAAAAGCCTTCACCTTCCAGGTCTTCCGCGAAAAATATCGCGAGATCGACGTTCTGATGGTAGACGACGTTCAGTTTCTCAAAAACAAGATCGGACTGCAGGAAATGTTCTTCCATATCTTCAACGACCTGTATCAGAACGGCAAGCAGATTATTTTGACTTCCGACCGTCCGCCCAAAGAAATCGGCACCCTCGAAGATCGACTCCGTTCGCGCTTCGAAGGCGGACTTCTTGCCGATATCGGGACCCCAAACATCGAAATGCGGATCGCCATTATCCGCAAAAAGATGATTCTCGAAAAAATCGCCGTCAACGACGACGTCGTCTATTATCTTGCCGAACAGTTCGATACCAACATCCGCGAACTCGAAGGCGCGCTCAGCAAAGTCATCTTATATTCGACGCTGATCAACAAGCCCTACCCCGACGTCGAAACCGCCAAAGAGGCCCTCAAAAATTCGGCGCAACACCGCTCCGGCACACTGGACAGCAACGATATTATCAATGCGGTATCGTCGTATTTTCATATTTCCAAGGTCGACCTGATCAGCAAAAAAAAGACCAAGGACATCGCCGAAGCCCGCATGATCGCAATCTATCTGATCACCGAACTCCTTTCGTTGCCGCTTGTGACGATCGGACAGATTTTCGGCGGAAGAGATCATACGACGATCATCCATTCCCGCGACAAGATCGCCGCCGAAGTCAAAAACAACAGCGACGTTCAGCGCAAAATCAAGGACATCAAAGAGCTTCTCAAACCGGGAATGTAAACAACTTCGGTTTGTGTGGATAACCTCTTGTCAACCATCCACACACCGTCCACATCAAACCCGTCGGATTTTGGATTGGTTTCCCGCGACAAAAGCAAAAATCAAACCGAATCCCGACTTATCAACATATCGACAGCGCTTATTATAATTATTATAACTTTACTATAAGAAATGTCATAAAAGGAGAATCCTATGAAATTTCATTGCAATCCCAACGACTTGTCCGACGCCCTGACCACCGTCAGCAAGGCACTGCCCTTAAAACCTTCCGCACCCGTTTTTGAAGGCATTCTCATCGTGGCAAAGGGCGATACGCTGACGCTTTCCGCTTATAATATCGATCTGTTCATCGAAAAGAGAATCAAAGCCGAAATCCTGCTCGAAGGAGAGTGTCTGGTCAACGGCAAGTTTATCACCGACTTTATTCGCAAAATCGTCGGCTTCGACAGCATCGAACTGGAAGCGCACGACCTCGTCTTGCGCGTCCGTTACGGCGAAAACGAAACCAGTATCCAGTGCATGGAGCCGATGTATTCCATGCCCGCCGAAGTCAACGAAATCGCGTCGTTCAGCATTAAGGAAGGCGACCTGCGCGAGTTGATCGAAAAGACGATTTTCTGCGTTGCGCTCGAGGACTCCCGCCCCATTCTCAAGGGGTGCCTCTTAGAAATCAACGGAGATGCAATGACGGCGGTAGCGTTGGACGGATACCGCCTTGCGGTCAACAAAACCGCGATTCGTACGGCAAGCGAACAGGTCAGCGTCATCGTACCCGGCAAAACGCTCGGCGAAATCAGCAAAATTTTGACCGACGACGAAGAAATCGTCCATGCCGGGATCGACGAAAGACGCATCAAGTTTGAAACGGGACATACGACGATCGTCAGCCTGCTGCTGGAAGGAAAGTTTATCGAATATCAAAAGATCGTGCCCGCAGTACATCACACGCGCGTGACCGTCAACAAAGCGGAATTGGAAAACGGGCTTGACCGTGCGGCACTGGTGGCGCGCAATAAGAAGAACAATTACGTCAAACTGAGCGTAAGCACCGAAGGTATTGCCATCACGTCTAACAGCGAAATCGGAGCGATCAAAGAAAACGTATCGGCGACGATGGAAGGAAAACAGCTCGAAATCGCTTTTAACAGCAAATATCTGTTTGACGCATTCAGCAAAATCAAAGAGGATTTTATCGCGATCGAATTTGCCGGAAGCAACGCACCTGCCGTGATCAAACCCTTGGAAGGCGACCGTTACCTTTATATCGTCCTGCCGGTCAGACTGATGGGCTGAGAAAGACAGGAGAAAAGGAACCCAGACAAGCAAGTCATCCAAAACAAGGAAGGCATCAAAGAGGTATCAAAAGCAATCTGAAAAACGATGTAAAACAAACGAAAAGCGCAGAAATGCGCTTTTTTTTGTTGGAAAACAGATAAACCGAAAGAGAAGAGCCAAAACAGATGAACCGTAACGGAAAAAGGGCAAAAACAAGGCGTACAACAGACGAAAAACGAACAGAGGCTTCCTTACCGAAACAGGAAGAAAAAGCCGAAAGAAAGGCAACTGAAAGCCGACACAGACGAAAGAAAACACGAGCGTCGATCAAAAAGAAGCACGGCGGAATCGGGATAAAACAACCGTGACAAATAAACGAAAAAACGGAAACGTCAGATCGATACGGGATCAGTCGATCGTTTGCAAAACAGAACGGAAAGAAATCAACGAAACGATCGGATCGGGTGCGGATATCGGGTGCAGTATATATTCTTAAAAAACCTATAGAGCTTGCAAGAAAATAAAAAACGATAGCTAACCCGGCATCCTGAAGAAAGAAGAAAAACAAAAAAAGATCAAAAGGGTCGTAAAAAGGAAAAAATATTATAAAACATATATAAGAGAACGAGCGTTCTCGTATAAAAACAGCATAAGAAGGAATGAATAAAGGAAACGTAGAAAGAAAGGAAATAAAAAAAGAGCAAACAGCATGGAAGAAGCAAACAGAAAGGAAACCATTGTGAAAGAACGATACGCAAAACATGAATGAAAAAAGAAAAACAGACGCAAAAAAGCAGTACCGAGAGTAATAAGCATACAAAAAAAGAAAAAACGGGCAGAAGAAATAATTAGTAGCGAAGAAAAGAAAGGCAACAGGATCGAAACACCGTGGAAAAAAGAGCATCAACGCGACGAAACGATCAAAAAAAAGCAAACAAACAGCATAAAGAGATTAAAAAAAGAAAATCAAACCATGTAGAGGGAAAAATAAAAAATCTAAGGTATAAATCGAAGGAAAAATACAAAAAAAACAGAACAAAAAGAAAAGAAAAATAAAAAATCAAGCCGTTTGGATAAATAATAAGGAAATAAATAAGGAAAAACATGAAAAAACAATCGTCCGACAGAACAGGAATCAGAAAAACAGCGAGAAAATAAGAACAAAAAAGACGAAAAGAGGAAAACTGAAACGAGAAATCGGAATTACGGTGTCCCCTACTCGCCGGAACGACAAGTTGAGAGAGAAAAAACGAAAAGAATCGAGCAAAGAAAAGGGAAAACAACGAGGAAAAGGGACGAAAGCAAACAATTTGCGCGGCAGATAGCCGAACAGAAAAGAAAAAGAAGATAAAACGAGCATAGAAATGAAATAAGACAGTCGAGAAAGCGAAAATATTATAGTGTTTCATGTGAAACAACGCAAGCAAGCAGCAACTACGACAGAATGCCGAAATACCACCCTCTCGGTCAAAGAGCAAGACGAAGGGAACATAAAGTGGTAGAAAACAAGGATACACTGAAATAGATATAAGAAAAACATCGGGCAATGTGGAAAACCGCAAGTTTCACGTGAAACAAAACGACCCGCCGAGAGAAAACAACAGTCCAAACGACAAAAACAATCGGCAGAATAAAAAACATAATTTATCTACACAAATGATGACGAATAAATATGAAATGACCTGCCCTACCGATCTACTGCCTGATAAGCCGAGCAAATACCGATAAGATGGAAAATAATATCCAGCATAGTCATTTATGACTTAGGTAGTAAATAAAAAGAACGCGAATATGGGCTGTGTA
>DVOH01000043.1 GCA_018713745.1 Candidatus Stercoripulliclostridium merdipullorum
CGAAACGAGTTTGTCCATTGTTTTGTATTATTATATTCAAAAATTTCAAAATCGTGTCAAAAAAATTTTTTGTATGAAAGGGATAATCTTTACATAATCTAAATTACGATATATAATAAATAAAATATTTCTCACAAGGAGAAGAATGATGTGTATCATTACAACCATTGTAATCTACAACAAACTGGTCAAACTCAACAACCGCGTCGAAAACAGCTGGGCGCAGATTGACGTTCAGCTCAAGAAGCGTTACGATCTGGTTCCCAACCTGGTCGAAACCGTAAAAGGATATGCTACGCACGAAAAGGAGGTTTTGACCGAAGTCACCAAAGCGCGCGCGTCGGTAGGGTCGGCGCGGACGCCCGAAGAGTCGATCGAAGCCAACAATACGCTGTCGGGCGCGTTGTCGCGTTTGCTGGTTGTTGCCGAACGATACCCCAATTTGCAAGCAAACGCCAACTTCCTGGATTTGCAGGCAACCCTCAAAGACCTCGAGCATAAGATTGCCATGTCCAGACAATTCTATAACGATTCGGTTATGAATTACAATCAGAAGCGCGAATTGTTCCCCTCCAACATTGTAGCAAAGATTTTCCGCTTTAAGGAAGCCGCCTACTTTGAAGCGGGAGAAGAAGTTAAAGAAGCGCCTAAAGTACAGTTCTGAGCGGTATGAACAAAAAAATCGTATCGGCGTTTCTGCTGATCGCCGTACTGGTTGCCGCTGCGTTTTCGCTGGTCGGATGCGAAAGAGCGGACAAGGGCGATATTTGGTTGGAACGCCTGGAAGTCGAAGCCGTAGTCAAAACGGACGGCAGTATGCGCGTAACCGAAACCTGGACGGTCAAAGCAACGGACGGTCCGTATCGGAATTTGTACCGTACGATCGGACTGTACGATCAAGACTTCCGGACGACCTCGTCCGTTGAAGATATTTCGGTCCGGGACGAAGCGGGCAACGAATATCGTTACAATGCGCAGTTGTCCGCGTTCGGGGTTTCGAGCGCGGCGTCCATCCCCGCAGGGCTGGAGAATGCTTGGTATCTCTACGAAAAGTCGTCGTCCGAAGTCGAGCTGGGACTGATTATGCCGTCGATGAGCGAAGGGGAGCGGAGCTATACCTTCCGCTATACCGTCACGGATATGGTGGGGCGATATGCCGACACGATGCGGCTGTACTGGCAAAACCTCAGCACGGCATTCAGTCTGTATGTCGAATCGTATCATGCGACAATCAAATTGCCGGGCGGAACGACCGAAGGGGTTCGTGCGTGGTTGCACTGCGAAGATCCGGACAGCTTCCTGACCATCGAAAGCGACAAACTGGATATCAAAGTTGACGGTTTGGCAGCCGAAACGCAGGTTGAAGTGCGGGCGTTGATTCCGACCGATTACAACATCACGACCGACAAGGCAAGCGAAGTATCGAAATTCGACGAGATTGTTGACGAAGAAACGAAGTGGCAAGAGGAGTGGATCGCAGAGCAAAAACGACGGAATGCCATTGCCATTGCAGACATCGTAATCTTTGTCGCTTTGTTGCTCGGTGCCGGGGCTTACCTTGTTTTGACAAGGTATTTCAATCGCCGCGTCAAGGGCGACTATCCCCCTTATTATCGCGAAATCCCCGAAGGCTGGTCGCCTGCCGAACTGGGACAGGTGTTCTATTATTACGACGGAAGCGCCGCCAAAAAGTCCAATCGCGGCAAGTTGCTTTCGGCAACGATTCTCGATCTTGCGCGTCGCAAGTGCCTGGTCATAACTCCGGTCGGCAGCGGGGAGGATTATACCATCGATGTGTCGGGCGTTTTACCCGCTCAAAAAGAAGATCTCAAGCCCCACGAACGGATTCTGTTGACCTTGCTCGAAAAAACGCAGGCTTCCTGCAACGGCGCACCGTTTACGATGGATGACTTCGAACGGTATGCAAAGGGGAACGCTCGCTCCGTCGATGCCGACATCAAGGCATTTGACCGTGCCGCACGCGAAAAGTTCAGGGCAAGCCGTCTGGTCGGATCGTTTGACACGTTGCAAAAACTTTCTCCGGTGCTGGGCGGAGGATCGCTGCTCCTCGGCGTCGTGCTTTTCTTCCTGAACGTGCCGATGTTCTGGATCGTGCCGGGATTGATCGCGTTCGGACTTGCGGTGATGCTGGGGACGCCGAAGATCCCCGCTCTCAATGCGGCAGGGGAAGCCTTGTATATGCAAGCGGTCGGGCTGAAACGCTATATGCTCGACTTCAGCAACCTCAAAGAATACGATATCCCCAAACTGGTCTTGTGGGAAGAGTATCTGGTCTATGCCACGATGATGGGGATCTCCAAAGAAGTGGTCAAAAACCTTAAGATGGTATACAAAGAATTTGCCGAATATGACGCAAGAAGCGGCGTGTATAATCCTACGTTCGGATATCTTTACACATATATGTGGCTTTCGTCGGGCGTCCGCGGGGGCGGATTTGATTTCGGCGGCAGGATGGATACCGCAATCGACAACATTGCGCGAAGTGTGCATGCCATTGCCAATCCCCGACCGACGGGCGGGAGACGCGGCGGCTTCGGCGGTTTTGGCGGAGGCGGCTTTGGCGGAGGCGGAGGCGGCTTCGGCGGCGGAGGCGGCGGAGCGCGCTGATCGACGCAAATCAATCGGAACGACCGGGCATAACGCCCGGTCGTGTTTTTGTAAAGGTGAATTATACTTTCAAGTGCAACACTTTGAGAACAAAAAAAGAAGTTCATATGAATCTGTTGTATAATTAACTTGCAACAAAAAACACAACGGGAGGATCCA
>DVOH01000044.1 GCA_018713745.1 Candidatus Stercoripulliclostridium merdipullorum
TGCGTCTCAAAGAGTTCAGTATGATCGACAGCCTGGTGTTTGTAATGGGTTCGGTCAATTTCATTGACGAAGCGACAATGAAAGTCAATTTTGACGGATCTTTCCTGTCCGAAGTCTTAGGGTTGGATTATGAAATGTTCAACGATATCATTCTGGCGGCGGCACCGCACGGTGATTTGCAGGACGCCATGGCTTTGGTCGGACTGTCCGAAGAAAATCTGAAACTGGCGTTTTCGGTGACGCTCGATCTCAACAAAGAGCTTTTCGAAAAGATTCCGATCAGCGATTAAACCGGAATTCCCATCTTTCGACAGAAAAAGAGGCACCTTTGCGGTGCCTCTTTTAGGTTTAATTTTTGGGATCAGCCCAGCAGATCGTGCATGTTGTAAAGCCCTGCGGGTTGCTTGACAAGCCACTTTGCGGCATTGATAGCACCGAGTGCAAAGACCGATTTGCTTTCTGCCGTATGACTTAACGTGATCACTTCGTTGTTCATCAGAAGCATAACGTCGTGCTTTCCGACCACGGTCCCGCCGCGTACGGCATGGATTCCGATTTCCTCTTTTGTGCGCTTGCCGACAAGTCCGTGGCGTCCGTAGACGCTGCGTTTTGCGCCGGCACCTTCGACTGCGGCGTCCCGGAGCATCAATGCCGTGCCCGAAGGAGCGTCGACTTTTTGGTTGTGGTGCGTTTCGACAATTTCGATATCGGCAAAGCCGCTGAGGGCTTTTGCCGCTTCTTTGACCAGTCCCATCAGTACATTGATGCCGAGGGACATATTGCCCGATCGGAACAATGCGATTTCTTCGGAGGATTCTTTGATGTACGCTTCGTCCTGCGGCGTGTAACCCGTTGTAGCCAGGACGCAGGGGATCTTATGCATCGTTGCGTAGGGCAGAAAATTGTAGATCGAGTCCTTCACCGAAAAATCGATGATGCAATCAAACGCTTCCGCCACATCGTCAATGTTGGTGTAGACGGGGATTTCGTCAATATCGTTGCAATAGGGGTCGACGGCGGCGACTGCCTGTACGGCGGGATCCGCTTTGCAGGCTTTGAGGACTTCACGTCCCATCTTGCCGCCGACACCGTAAATTAAGAGTTTTGCCATAGCCTATACGTTCAGACCGAACGCCCTCATTTCGTCGCGCAGATAATCGCGTTTTTCCATGCGGGTCAAAGGAAGTCGCAGATAGTCGTCTTCGCAAAGCCCCATCAATTTTGCCGCACACTTGACGGGAATGGGATTGACTTCGCAGAACAGCGCCTTGACCAACGGGCAGATATCCAACTGCATTTTGCGGCTTTTTGCAATGTCGCCGTCCAGGAAAGTTTGCACCATGTCGTGCATATATTGCGGCACGATGTTGGACGCTACGCTGATCACGCCTTTGCCGCCGAGGGCAAGGATGGGAAGCACCAGTCCGTCGTCACCGCTGTACAAGTCGAGTTTACCTTCGGTCAGTCTTGCAACTTCGGTAAACTGCGTGACGTTGCCGCTTGCTTCTTTGATTCCCACGATGCCGCGGTATCCCGCCAGCTTCAGTGCCGTTTCGGGGGCGATATTGACGCCGGTACGGGAGGGCACGTTGTACATGATGATCGGAAGATCGACGGCGTCCGCCAAGACTTTATAATGTTGGACGATGCCGTTTTGCGTGCATTTGTTGTAGTAGGGCGTGACGACCAGCAGTCCGTCCGCACCGAGATCCTGGGCTTCTTCGGCATATTCGCGCGCGGTGTAAGTATTGTTGCTGCCCGCACCGAGAATGACAGGGACGCGCTTTGCCACGATTTCGATGACGGCGGACGCAACGGCGGTTCGTTCGTCATGCGTCATCGTCGTCGGTTCGCCCGTCGTCCCGTTGACGACCAGTGCGTCGATGTTTCCGTCCAACTGGTGTTTGACAAGACGTTCAAGCGACGTAAAGTCAACTTTGTCGTCCTTGAACGGCGTGATCATGGCGGTTGCCGCACCTTGGAATATCGTCATAATAGCCTCCTTTGCTAAAAAAGAGATATGATTTGGGAGATCAGATTGCGTCGCGTGCGATCAGATATTGAGCAATCTGTACGGCGTTGGTTGCAGCGCCTTTCCGGATGTTGTCGGCAACGACCCAAAGGTTGCAGCCCGATTCGACGGTGTCGTCCAGGCGGATTCTGCCGACGTAGACGGGGTCGGTATCCTCGGCGTAAATAGGCATCGGATACTTCTGATTGGCGATATCGTCGACGATCACGATGCCTTCGCCCGCGGCAAGCGCGGCTTTGATCCCTTCGAGGGTACAAGGCTTGTTGAACTCGACGTTAATGGATTCGCTGTGACCGTGGAACACGGGAACGCGAACGGTGGTCGCCGTCACTTTGATGGACTGATCGTCGAAAATCTTTTTGGTTTCGAAGATCATCTTTTGTTCTTCTTTGGTGTAGCCGTTTTCGAGGAAAACGTCAATTTGGGGAATCAGATTGTTAGCGATGGGATACTGAAATTTGTTGCTTGTTCCGTTTTTGAGATCGTTGTATCCTGCTACGCCCGCGCCCGAAACCGCCTGGTAGGTGCTGTAGATAACGCGCTTGATGCCATAGGTGTCATAGAGGGGTTTGAGGGCGACGACTGCCTGAATGGTCGAGCAGTTGGGGTTTGCGATGATGCCGTTGTGCTTCAAAGCGGCTTCGCCGTTGACTTCGGGGACGACCAGCGGGACAGAAGGATCGGTACGCCATTGGCTGCTGTTGTCGATGACGACGGTGCCTTGTGCGGCAAAAATAGGGGCGTACTCTTTGGAAACGCTGCCGCCGGCGGAAAACAGTGCGATATCGATTTTTTTGTCGACGATATTTTCGGGCTTGAGTTCGATGATGGTGTGATCCTTGCCCATAAAGCGAACGGTTTTACCTGCCGATTTAGCGGAAGCATAAAGATAATATTGATCGACGGGAAGATTGCGTTCCTCCAGTACTTTCAGAAACATATTGCCGACCATCCCGGTAGCACCGACGACAGCCATTGTGTAGCGTTTCATACGCAGACCTCCGATGTTTACAAAATTACTAAAATAATACCAAATAACCCGTCCGATGTCAAACGAATTGTATCTGTTAGGCGCGCGCATACAAAAATAAACTGTAGGGAAAAAACGTTTGCCAAGTCGACCAAAATATTGTAAAATGAAACTACTATTGCTTTGAGGTATGACCGATTATGGCTGAAAAGAAACAGGACAAAATAACGTGGAGCAGTCGATTGCTGAGCAAATTGACCGTTGCCCCCGAAAACCGTTCCGAGCCCGCAAAAGACAAATATCCCGGGGGTAGGTTCAAGCGGTTTTTCGATATTTTCCGCTCCAATATGCAAAGTTTCGTAACGATCAATCTGCTGACTTTGATCTTTGCGATTCCGGTACTGGTTTTGCTGGGATTAATTTACGGGATCGGGATGGAACGATTCTCCTATATGTTGGAGAAAATTGACCGTACGCCTTATCTTTTGTCGGGATTCGGATTCGGATTGTCGGCGGGGACCGATCTTGCCGCGACCAAAATCACCATGCTGATGGGGTATCGCGTTCTGTTTTTGGGGCTTGCGGTGTGTTTGCCGATTCTTGGTTTCGGAATTGCCGGATCGCTTTATGTCTGCACCAAATTGGTTTGGGGCGAAAGTTTTTTATGCAAAAAGGATAAATACGGCAACGACGTCCCGCGGATTGTAACCGAATATTTCCGCGGTCTCAAAAAATACTGGAAAGAACCCGTCCTGATTTTTGCCGTGCTCGGCGTCATAGTCGCAGGCTGCAGCAATCTGATCATCAATTTTGTGGCTGGCATCTGGAGCGGGCAGCCTTCGGCGGGCGAAATCATCGGTCTGATTGCGGCGATTCTTATTGCCTTGCCCGCATTGTTGCTGACGGTCAACCTTTTGCCGACGACGATATCGTATTACGGAAT
Source organism: Candidatus Stercoripulliclostridium merdipullorum (assembly GCA_018713745.1). Taxonomy (GTDB): domain Bacteria; phylum Bacillota; class Clostridia; order Christensenellales; family DTU072; genus Stercoripulliclostridium; species Stercoripulliclostridium merdipullorum. The sequence continues at coordinate 3,946 of DVOH01000044.1, forward strand.
GCCGTTCGGCGCAAAGCTCAAAAACAGTGCGTTGGTCACGATCTCTTTCTTTATCCCGACATTGATCATTCTTCTCTTTGCCGCGGCGCCGTTCCTTTTGATGCTGATAAGCGGTTTTGTGGGCATTATTTTGGCAGTGGCGTTTGTGACGATCGGATTCAGCTATATCGTATTGCTGTTGACCAACTATGCCGACCGCACGTCCGAGCTGATTCTCGTACCGCTTTACGAGGCTACTCAACGCACGCAGTCGACCAAAAAGAAAAAGAAGAAAAACAATTAATATGGATCGTATTATCAAAGCCGTAATATTTGACGGGCAGGCACGCGCTTCGGTGCTGGATACGACCGATGCGGTCAACCGCCTGATCGCCATTCATCGCCTGTCTCCGCTGTCTGCGGCGGCACTCGGCAGAACGATTACGGCAGGGGCTTATATATCGGCAAATCTCAAGGGCAAAGGCGACCGCTTCAATATGATCGTGGACGGGGGCGGTCCGCTCGGAAAAATTGTCGTCGCGGGCGAAAGCGGCGGAACCGTCAAAGGGTTTGTCGAGCATCCCGCCATCGAACTCCCGCCAAAAAACGGCAAACTCGATGTGGGTGGCGCAGTAGGGAAAGAAGGATTTTTGACCTTAATCAAGGATCTCGGACTCAAAGAACCGTACGTCGGACGAAGCCCTCTCGTAACGGGTGAAATTGCCGAAGATTTTGCTTCGTATCTGTTGCACAGCGAAGGGATTGCAAGTGCGGTTGCCTTGGGGGTGCTGACCGATTGCAACGGTTGCAAGGCGGCGGGCGGCGTGATTGTCGAGGCCCTGCCGTCCGCAGACGAAAACACGTTGGTGATGCTGGAGGATATCGTCCGTAATTTTACGTCTGTCAGCGCGTTGCTCAGCGAAAAATCGGCGGAAGAGATTATGGATTTTTATTTTGGGCATCTTCATTGTGAGGTCTTGGACACCGAGCCCATCCGTCTGTTCTGCAACTGCGCCGAAAAAGTAGAAGGCATCGTAGCGGGACTGGGCAGGCAGGAAGCCGAATCGATCATAAAAGAACAGGGGAAAATCGAAATCAACTGCGACTACTGCAGGTCGCAATATGTTTATACCGAAAAGGATCTTGACCGAATTTTTGCCGATGACTGATATTTTTCAACTGACCTACGACGCCGGGTACTATATGGACCTTGCCGACGTATATCGCAAAGAGGGCAAACCCGATCGTGCGATTGCCGCATTGTGGCAGGCGGTGCGATTGGACGGCGGACGTGCGGCAAAGAAGCAACTTGCCGCGCTTTACGCCGAAATCGACGAACCGATGCACTCCAACATTGTCTATTATGATATGTTGCGCACGGGATGTTCGATCTCCGATCTCGGGGGAATGGTCAAGAATCTGTTGGAAATGGGCTACGACGACAAGGTCGAAAGTTTTTTGGAAAAGGCGGTCGCACTGGTTTTTTCGCCCACGCGCGTCAGTACGGGGCAGCTCCCCGATATCGGCATGGATTTCGGCGAAGAAGAAGGGACGGAACCCGAAATCGTCGATACCGCGGGACTTTATAATGCCGAAATTTTGCATCAGATGTCCGATCTGATGATGCGCGGAGATTTTGACAAAGCCATTCAGGTCGGCATGACCGCCGACCCGGACGGAGATCAATATTACGAAATCATTCGTTTGGTCGGCGTATCCGCCGTCGAGAACGGCGATGCGGAATTGGTTGCGCGCGTGATCGATACATTGGAGCAAAGCGGCAACCGACTGCTTACGGACAAATTCCGTGTTCTGCACGCGGTTGTCTGCAACGACCGCAAGCGGGAAAGAGAAGCCGTCCGCAATCTTGCCGAAACGGCACTGTCGGGCGAGCGGGCGGACTGCGATGAAGTGATCGACTTTCTGATCGACTGGAATTCGCCCTTTCTCGGCGCGACGGTCGAGCGGATGCTCGAAGTGTATCCGTACGGCGAAAACTTTCGTTTGCTTGCCGCGCTGACCGCATATATGGCGGGCAAGACCGAAGCGGGGGACGAACATTTGCGCTTTTTGCAAGACGTATTCCCCAAGTGTTTCAAATTGCCGCTGTTAGAATTGCTTCGCGGCGATCCCGATGCCGACGAATGGTGGGAGACCATCGACGGAGGTCCCGCGCTTTCGGCGTATCTCCAACGCAAATGGGATCGGACCGTTGTAGGGAAGGAAGATTCCTTCGGCGAAAAGGGGATCGAGCTGTTTCGGGCAATCGTTGCTTCGGACGACCTGATGCTCCTCGAACATGCTTACGAAAGTCTGTCGGACGAAACACGTCGGCTGTATCGGAATCTTTGGTGCGAAGCGCTTGCCGATCCTTTCGGCGCGGAAGAACTCAAAAAGTATCTGGCGGCACGCTTATTCGATCAGGGTTTTGAAGGACGCCTTTTTGTCGGATTTGCCGAAGAGCTGAACTTTTGCGACGTTGCGCCTTCGCGGTTTCTCAAGCCCGAAGGGAAGTTCTACGAAGTGTTCCGGGACGGTGCGATCAGTCTGATCTTTGACGGCGTCCAACTGGAATTGAAATCGTTTGACAAAATCGTGGCGCGGATGGCAATGCGGAAAGGATTTCAATCCCTTGCCCCCAACGTATTGGAAGCGGTCGCCGAATATCTGTATTGCGACGAAAAAAATCTCGGCAACAATCTCGAAGAAATCGCGGCGTTCTATCATACGACGCCCGAGACGGTGGAGCGATACGTCGCGATGTATCACGCTGGTGATCTTCAAGAGCAAAGCGATCGGGATTAAATCCGACAGCGTCAAAAAACCGACAATAACGAAAAAACCGATCTTGCGATCGGTTTTTTTGCTGTTATCGAAAAGCAGAGGAAACTATTCGCTCAAAACGATAATTTTGGGTTCTTCGGTGGGTTGCTGTTGGAAGTATTTGATCTTGCTGAGAAAAATCCAGCGGATCAACGCCGCAACGCCGAAGCCGATAAATCCGCCGAACAATACGTCGGAAAGGTAATGGGCACCCATCACGATTCTGCTGATCGCAACCAATGTGGTATAAACGGCGGGCACAACCCAGAACGCCCAGGTTGCCTTTTTGAATTTGGGGTACATATCGGGCAGGATGATGGCGGCAAACGAGGCGGCAGCCGCGACGGTGTGTCCCGAAGGGAAGGATTTGAAGGTGTCGCTGTCGACGAGCTTATGCGCTTCGACGTAGGCGTCGGTACGGATGGGGTTCTTGATGATGGCGTTGGGGATGTACCACGGCGTAAATCCGCGGAAGTCACCGCCGAATTCGGCAATCAGCGCGGCATTTTTTTCGATGTCGACCATCGTGCGGAAGCGTTGTCTTGCCCAAATGATTTTCATAATCTGTACGATAATGTTGCTGAGGGCGATGACGACTGCGGCAAAGAGAGCAAACCACAACAATTTACGCATCACTTTTTTGTCGATCTTGTAGCCGGCAAACAGCGTAAGCGCCGTCATGAACAGCGTGAATACAAGAATGTAAACAAGCTTGTATTGCAGACTTTCGTTGACGAAATTGTCCCAGAACCAATGTCCGATGGCGAAGAAGTATCCGACAAACACGATCCCCGCGCATGCCACGCAATAGAGGATGCGCTGGGCTTTGGTGCGGCCGAAGCCCTGATAGAAAAATATCGTACCGCAGAGGGGGGCGGCGAGATAGGACGGCAGTTCGCCGAGGTTGGCAAAATACTGACCGAACAAACTGTCGGGGTTGTACAGCGCCTGGTTGATCTTAAGGTCGTAAAACGCCGCAATGACGGCAAGTACGATGAAGATGCCGAGCGATGCGCCCAATTCGATCCAACCGCGTTTGGTGATTTTGTTCATAATACCTCCTAATATCAGTTAAAATAGGGTCAATAAGCGAGTTTTTCGGCAAGATAGGCTTCTACTTCTTCGATTTTGAGCGTAACTTGCGCCATGCTGTCACGTTCGCGCAGGGTGACGGTGCCTTTTTCGAGGGTGTCGAAGTCGACGGTCAGGCAGTAGGGCGTACCGATTTCGTCCTGACGGCGATAGCGTTTGCCGATCGAGCCGGACTCGTCGTAAGTCGCCGGAAACTTTTTGCACAGCGAGCGGTAAATCTCGTCGGCTTTTTCGCCGAGTTGCTTTTTCTGTAAGGGCAGAACCGCGACTTTGAACGGTGCAAGCGCGGGGTGGAGATGCAAAACGACGCGGGTGTCGTTTTCGCCGACCGTCTCTTCTTCGTAAGCGTTGCAGAGGAACGCGAGGACAACGCGGTCGGCGCCGAGCGAAGGTTCGATGCAGTAGGGGACGTAACGCTTGTTGGTTACGGGGTCGATATAGTCAAGCGACTTGCCCGATTTTGCGATGTGCGCTTTGAGGTCAAAGTCGGTGCGGTCGGCAATCCCCCACAATTCGCCCCAGCCGAAGGGGAATTTGTACTCGAAATCGGTCGTTGCGTTGGAGTAATGGCTGAGTTCTTCGGGATCGTGATCGCGAAGCTTCAGACGTTCGGGACGGATGCCGAGATCGAGGAGCCATTGCTTGCAAAAGTCTTTCCAATAAGCAAACCACTCGAGGTCGGTCCCGGGTTCGCAGAAGAATTCCAGTTCCATCTGCTCGAATTCGCGGGTGCGGAAGGTGAAGTTGCCGGGGGTGATTTCGTTGCGGAAGCTCTTGCCGATCTGTGCGATGCCGAAGGGGACGCGGGCGCGGGTGCTGCGCACGACGTTGGAGAAGTTGACAAAGATGCCTTGTGCGGTTTCGGGACGGAGATAGACGACGTTTGCGCTGTCTTCGGTCACGCCTTGGAAGGTGCGGAACATCAGATTGAACTTGCGCACGCCCGTGAAATCGGCGTTACCGCATACGGGACACTTGATTTTTTTGTCTTTGATGAATTGCTCCATCTGTTCGTTGGTCCAGCCCGCGATTTTGAGATCGAGGTTGTTTTTGGCGATATAGTCTTCGATCAGATTGTCGGCACGGTGACGGGATTTGCAGGACTTGCAATCCATCAGAGGATCGCTGAACCCGCCGACGTGACCGCTGGCTTCCCATACGGTGGGGTTCATCAAAATGGCGCAGTCGACGCCGTAATTGAGGGGATTTTCCTGTACAAATTTTTTCCACCATGCTTTTTTGACGTTGTTTTTGAGTTCGACGCCGAGGGGGCCGTAGTCCCAGGTGTTGGCGAGTCCGCCGTAGATTTCGCTTCCGGCGAAAATAAAACCTCTTCCTTTGCAGAGAGCAACGAGTTTGTCCATCGTCAGTTGTGCCATAATACGCTCCAAACTTCTAAGATAATATATACCTATCATATAGAAACAAATGCCAAATGTCAACGAATCTTATCGGATTGGGCAAAGGATCGCGCGGCATATTGCCCGATTGCGTCGAATAGAATAGGAGAAAAAGGCAGTTCGATGAAAAAAAGCGGAATTTTCGTTCATATTACAGCCAACGTCGTTATCATTCTGTGTGTGGTTCTGGTCGCGGCGGCGGGGCTGATCGATTACGGCGTGATCGGCACGGGCGCGGGAGGAGACAAAGCGATTTATCGCGGAAATGCCTCAAAGCCTTACGTAACGCCGATGATCAACGTTTATTGGGGAGAAGAGGACCTGCCCGAGATCCTTGAAATTCTCGATCGATTCGAAGTCAAGACGACCTTTTTTGTCGGCGGAAGCTGGGTCGCAAAGCACCCAGAATTGCTGAAAAGCATTGCCGCCGCGGGACACGAAATCGGCAATCACGGATACTTGCATAAAGATGCGGCAAAGCTCGATCTCAAACAGAATCATGCCGAAATCGAATTGTGCAGTAAGCAAGTTGCTGCGTTGACCGGGAAAGAGACCGATTTGTTTGCGCCGCCTTCGGGATCGCTGTCGCAAGCGATGTTTCAAAGCGCCGAAACCCTCGGACACCGCGTGATCATGTGGTCGAAAGATACGATTGACTGGAGAGATAAAGACAGCGATTTGGTGCTCAAAAGAGCAACAAACGGGATCCAGAACGGAGATTTAATCTTAATGCACCCCACGCAGCACACTGCGGACGCCTTGCCCGAAATCCTTAAGTTTTATCGTGACAACGGCTATCGGGTCGTCACGGTGTCGGAGAACATTGCGCCCGATGTCAATTAAATTTTTTGGCGTAAGTCCTTGTATAATATCGTCAGTTAGTTTATAATAGTTTTGTATAACTCACTTAGGGACGATAGTATGAACAAACTGATCCGATTTCCGAGTGGATTGCGTCTTGCCGTTCACTCGATGCCATATACAAGAAGTGTCGCCGTCGGCGTTTATGTCGGCGCGGGGAGCGCGTACGAGTCGGAAGACCAAAACGGGATTTCGCATTTTATCGAACACATGATGTTCAAAGGCACCGAGCACCGTTCGGCATTCGATATTGCCGAAGAGATGGAGAGCCTCGGCGTACAGATCAACGCCTTTACGTCCCGTTATATCACGGCGTATTATACGGTTTCCACGGACGAGCATGTCGAAGCCTGCTTCGACGTCTTGTCCGATCTTCTGTTTGCTTCGACGTTCACCGACGACAATATCGAGCGCGAAAAGGGCGTCGTACTGGAAGAAATCAACATGTGCGAGGACGATCCCGAAGATTGCTGTTACGATCTGCTCAACCTTGCCCATTTCGGCGATCATCCGCTGGGGCGTAACATTCTCGGTACCGCCGAGCGCGTCCGCTCCTTTGATCGCGACGCCATCCGCGCCTATCTTGCCGAGCACTACACCGCGGACAATATCGTCATCGTTGTCGCGGGGCATGTTACGCTTGCCGCCGTCCGATCGCTTGCCGAACGCTATTTCGAGCCGCGCGTTGCCCCGAAGCCGCGCGAGGTTCAGCCGCTCAGCATTCCCGCGCCGTGCTGCAGATTGATTTCTCGTTACAAGCAGATCGAGCAATGCAACGTGGCGTTTTCGTTCCCGTGCAGTTCGCTGGAAGAGAGTGAAGCGAGGGGGGATTACAGTTTGTCCTTGCTCAACAATATTCTTGGCGGCGGAATGTCCTCCCGCCTCTTCCAAAAAGTTCGGGAAGAGATGGGCTTGGTTTACGAAATTTATTCGACATTTTCGGAATATCGCGGCACCGGATTTTTCACGATTTATTTTGCGACCAATCCCGCCCGCGCGGTCGACGCCGTCCGTGCCGTCCGTTCGGTACTGGTCGAACTGATCGAAAACGGCTTGTCCGAAAAAGAGTATCACAAAGGCAAAGAGCAACTCAAAGCAGGGCTTGTCCTCGGCGCCGAAAGTGCTTCCGGCATTATGCGGGCACTCGGACGAACGGTGATTTATTACGACAAAACCTTCGACCTCGACGATCGTCTGGATCGCGTCGAACATACGACGCGCGAAGCCGTCAACGACGCAATCCGTACGATCTTTCGGTTTGAGCAGGCGTCGGCATCTTTTGTCGGCAAGGATCCCGGCGTCAACATTCTGGATTTGCTGAAGGGAGAATAACCGCCATGGCAAACAAAACTACAAATACCTCTTCCAAAAAAACGCGTACCGCCGCTTACATAATTCTCGGTGCGGTCGCGATCCTTACTTTGCTGATGCTGATCCGCGTAACGAGAGAAGGCTTGATCGGCCTGTTCGGCTGGGCAATCTGTGCGTATCTGCCTGCCGCATTGATTGCGGGTATCCTTCTTCTTGCGGGCAAACGTCCTTCCGTTCAGCCGGCGCGTGCCGCGGTTTATGCGTTGCTGTTTGTCTTCGCCGTCTGCACCCTTCACGTTCTGCTTGCCAAGGATCTGATCGAGTCGGAATCGAGTTATGTACTCGGTTCTTTCCGCGGTTACAGTACGGTCGGCGGACTGGTCTTCGGGATCATTACGGTTCCCGTGATTTTGCTGGTAAAGAGCTATGCGTTTGCTTCGGTTATCTTTTTCCTGCTGACGGCGGGATTCGGACTGTGGGCTTTGTTTCCGCTGATCACCAAATTCGGCGCCGACAAAAAGCGCGATCGCGATGCTTCCGATCTGCCCGCCCGCGCATCCCGCAATCCTTTACCGCGCGAAAACGGGCTGCACGTCGAAGAGTTGCCTCCCGCAAATCCAGATTACGGTTTCGATCGTCGCGTTTATCCTCCTTCTCAGCCGGTTTCGCGGGAAGATGAGGATTTTTCGATTCTGGATTCCGCCGGATTCCGCTTGAACCGTTCGCAAAGTGCCGATATTCTGTTCGGCAACAAGCCCACGCCTAAAAAATCGGAGCAGGATACCCGTTTTTCCGTGCTTGAGAATCTGGACAGCAGTCCCGAGATGAATCGGTTTTATACCAACCAGGGCAGAACGAGTATTTACAACGAGAATTTGCAAAAAAAATTCGGCGAACAAACGCCCGAAGAAGATTATCAGTCCCGCTACGGGGATATGAAGGTCTATACCGCTTCCAATCCCGCGCCTTCTCCCGAGCCGAGTAGACAGCCCGATTACGGATTTGGCTCGGATTACGGGAACGGGCGTAGCGTCACGCCTTCGTCGGTTCCGCCCGTCAGAGCCGACGCCTACACGCAAAGCAGTCTTTATCAAATTCCCGCAGAGCAACCTTCGCCGCGTCCGCAAAGTATGCCTGCGCCCGAACAATCCATTCCTTCGTATTTTGCCGACCCCGCGCAAATTACCCGCATTGTCGAGCCGACCGCACCCGCGGAAACGCCCGCGTCCAAGCTGTTCGACGCGCCCGTAGCGCCCCGTCGCGAAGAGCCGGCTCCGACCCCGAAGCCGACGATCAAAGACAGACTTTCGTATATCAATACGCCGCTGGACGTATCGGAATACGCAACCCTTGACATTATGCGTCCCGTCGCCGAGTCCGTTCCGCCGACCGAGCCCGAAGCCGAAAGACAGCCCGAGGAGAATCTTAGGACGTTCGAACCCGAAATTTCGCCCGACGCACCGATTCTCGAGCCGGCGCGACCCGTAGCGGCGGAAGTACGACGCGAAGTTCCGAAGCCTGCTCCCAAACCTCAACCCGTCGCGCCCAAGCCGCAGACGGTTCAGCCCGCCGCGGAGGTTGCGGAAGAGCCGGTTTCTCAACCTGCACCCAAAAAGCCTTACAAGCCGCGCAAATTCAATTTCCCGCCCATCGAAATGCTGAAAGAATATCCCGCGGCAGGGGGAGATTTCCCGCCCGATTTCAATATTTTCAAGGAGCGGATCGACGCCGCGCTGGAAGAGTTTAATATTCCCGCCAAAATCATCACCGCCAAGCGCGGACCTGCCTTTACGCGGTACGAACTCGAGCTGGGCGCGCGTTGCAACGTCCGCAAAGTTCTGAGCGTCGAAGAAAACCTTAAGATGCGGCTGAAAGTCAAGAGCATCCGCATTCTCGCGCCGATCGAAGGGGAGGACGCATTCGGCATCGAGATTCCCAACGAATCGCGCGATACCGTCGGACTACGTTCGATTATCGGCAGCGCGGCGTTTCAGGCGGCAAAGCAGAAGGTATCGATCTGCTTCGGAAAAAATCTCGAGGGTCAGCCCTATGTCGAAGATATCGCTTCGATGCCGCACCTCCTGGTCGCAGGCGCGACGGGAACGGGAAAGAGCGTTTTCCTCAACTGTCTGATCACCAGTATCCTTTACAAATATTCGCCCGAGGACGTCCGAATGATTCTGATCGACCCCAAACGCGTCGAGATGGCAGTCTATCGCAATCTGCCCAACCTTTTGATCAAAGAAACGATCAAAGAGCCGGGACAAGCGGTCAACGTTCTGCGTTGGCTTTGTCAGGAAATGGATCGGCGGTACACGTTCTTCGAGCAGTTCGGCTGCAATAATATCGACCAATACAACGACGAAATCCGTGACAAAAATACCGAGCCCAAAATGCCGCGTATCGTGCTGATTATCGACGAAATGGCGGACCTTATGATCAAAGGTAAAGGGCAGGTCGAAGAATATGTCGTCCGAATCGCCCAGCTTGCCCGTGCGGCGGGGATTCACTTGGTGCTTGCCACGCAACGGCCGACCGTTGACGTCATCACGGGGATTATCAAAAGCAATATTCTTGCGCGCGTGGCGTTTACGGTTAAGAGCAATCTCGACTCCCGCACCATTCTTGACGACGGCGGCGCCGAAAAACTGCTCGGGATGGGCGATATGCTTTACGTTTGCAAAGGCAATCCCGTCCGGATTCAGGGCGCTTTTGTCAGCAACGGCGAAATCCGTGCCATCTGCGACTATATCCGCGAGAACAACGAAGGCGAGTTCGACGACGAAATCGTCAAAGCCATCACCGCGGAAGAGCCGAAGCCCGAGCCGTCCGAAGACCGTTCGACTTCCCTTGCGCAGGAGCGCGAAAACGATTTTGAAGCGACGCTCAAACGCGTGCTCAAAACGTTTGTACGCGAGAAGCGCGCTTCGGTTTCCAGCGCACAGGCAAAACACAACATCGGTTATATCAAAGCCAAAAAGATCGTCGAAGCGTGCGCCGAACGCGGCTATATCAGCAGTGAAGACAACGGCAGCAAACCGCGCGAAGTGCTGATCACGATGGACGATTTCAACAGTATTTACAGTGACGACGAAGACAACGTATGACAAAGACGGTAGGGATGGTTTCGCTCGGGTGCGATAAAAACCGGGTGGACGCGGAAGAAATACTTGCAACATTCAAACAGGCGGGATACCGCATCGTCGGTCGTGCCGAAGACGCAGACGTGTTGATCGTCAACACCTGCGCGTTTATCGATGCGGCAAAAAAAGAGAGTATCGACGCGGTATTCGAATACGCCGCCCGCAAAAAGGAGGGGGCAAAACTCGTTGTAACGGGGTGTCTGCCGCAGCGTTACGGTGCGGACTTTGCCGACGCGATTCCCGAAGGCGACGTTTTTGTCGGGATCAACGGTTATGACCGCATTGTCGAGACGGTCGAGGGAGGCATAAGAGTGTCGCTCCCGGATATGCCGCCCGCGCATCCGATCGATCGGGTGCTGACGACTCCGCCGCATTACGCTTATCTTAAAATCGCCGACGGTTGCAATAATTTTTGTTCGTATTGCGCCATTCCGATGATCCGCGGCAGATACCGCAGTTATCCTGCCGAGTCTCTCTTAAAAGAAGCCGAACGCCTTGCGGCGGAAGGTGTGAAAGAGTTGATCGTCGTCGCGCAGGATACCACGCGCTATGGTACCGATCTGTACGGCGAAAACCGTCTGAAGCCGCTTCTGAAAGATCTTTTACAGGTAGGGTTTGAAGAAATCCGCCTGATGTATGCCTATCCCGAGTCCATTGACCGCGGGTTGATCGAACTGATTGCGTCCGAACAACGGATCGCGTCCTATCTCGACGTACCCCTTCAGCATATCGATTCCGGCGTTCTGAAACGGATGAACCGCAGAATCGACGAAGAGGGCATCCGACGCTTGATTGCTATGATCAAAAAGATTGATCCGTCCTTTGCACTCCGTTCTTCGTTTATTGTCGGATTCCCGGGCGAAAGCGACGATGCCTTCCGAAAACTGAAGGAGTTTATTGCCGAAGGCAATATCGATTATGCGGGATTTTTTGCTTATTCCAAAGAAGAAGGCACGCGTGCCGCTTCGATGCCCGATCAGATCCGGGCGTCGGTCAAAAAAAGCCGTCAAAAAGAGTTGATCGCGGCACAAAGCGAAGTGGTACTGGCAAAACACAATGCCTTGATCGGCAAAGTTCTGCCCGTTCGATACGAAGGCATCGACGTGCGCCGCAAATTGTTTTACGGCAGAACGCCGTACAACGCGCCCGAAATCGATACCAAAGTTTACTTCACGTCCGAGCGTCCCGTGGACATCGGACAGCGTTACGCCGTCCGCATTACCGACGGAGGATTTCATCCGACGGGCGAAGCGGTATTCGATCTGTCGCAGGAGGGATAAATGAACCGTTTGATTCGCGTGTATGCGACGCGCGCAACCATCGAGGACGCCATTCAGCGCCATCTGCCCGACGTGTCGTTCGGCATCACGGGGGACGGGCGCGACTACGCCGTCTATTTTACGGGATTGGACGAAACCGAAGGGGACGTTCTGGACGATTTGTTCGGCGAGACGATTTACGGGGACGGCGATGCCGACCTTGCGGCGACGCTCGTCGATCTGCTGGACGAGTACGGCATCCGTATGTCGGTTGCGGAGAGTTGCACCGGCGGTATGCTGGCGTCGGCTTTGGTCGACCGACCGGGCGCATCCGAAGTATTTTACGAAGGACTGGTCACTTATTCCAATTCCGCCAAGATCGATCGTCTCGGCGTCGGAGAGGATACGCTTTATGATTACGGCGCGGTCAGCGAAGAAACCGCCCTCGAAATGGCAAACGGCTTGCTGAACGATAACGTCGCGATCGGGGTCTCGACAACTGGAATTGCGGGTCCCGGAGGCGGCACAAACGAAAAACCTGTCGGTCTGGTATACATTGCCGTCGTCAGCGAAAACGGCTCGGAAGTATTCCGCAACGTGTTCGAAGGCGGGCGCAACGACGTCAGACGGCAGGCAAGGGACACGGCTTTATTTTATACAATACGGCATATCAAGAAATATTTTTAAGGAGAACAATATGGACGAACAAAAACGGAAAGCCTTGGCAGATGTGTTGCAACACATCGAAAAGACCTTCGGAAAGGGCGCTGTCATCGATATGGGCAGCCGCGAAAAGACCAAAGTCGACGTGATTTCGACGGGCTGTCTTGTCCTGGATCAGGCACTGGGGATCGGGGGATTGCCGCGGGGCAGAATCATCGAAATTTACGGACCCGAATCTTCGGGCAAAACGACGCTTGCGTTGCACGTCATTGCCGAAGCGCAAAAGAAGGACGGGATCGTCGCCTTTATCGACGCCGAACACGCATTGGATCCGACGTACGCCGAAAATCTCGGCGTCGATCTCCAGCGTCTTTATGTTGCCCAGCCCGACAACGGGGAGCAGGCGCTCGATATTACCGAAGAGCTGATCAAAAGCGGCAGCATCGACGTTGTCGTCGTGGACTCGGTCGCGGCGCTGACGCCGAAAGCCGAAATCGACGGTGAAATGGGCGACTCGCACGTCGGACTGCAGGCGCGCCTGATGTCGCAGGCACTGCGGAAGCTGACGGCGGTGATTTCAAAGACCAACACCTGCCTGATTTTTATCAATCAGTTGCGGGAAAAAATCGGCGTGATGTTCGGCAATCCCGAAACGACGGCAGGGGGCAAGGCGCTGAAGTTTTACGCAAGCGTAAGACTCGACGTCCGCAAAGTCGACGTAATCAAGGACGGCGCCAACATCATCGGCAATCGCACCAAAGTCAAGATCGTCAAAAACAAACTTGCACCGCCCTTCCGTACGGCGGAGTTCGATATCGTCTACGGCAAAGGGATCAGTTCGCTGGGGTGCGTACTCGACGTTGCGGTACAGCGCGGGCTGATTGTCAAAAGCGGTTCGTGGTTCAGCTACAACGGCGAAAAAATCGGGCAGGGCAGAGAAAAAGCCATCGACTATCTTCGTCAGAATCCCGATCTTGCCGAGGAGATCGAAGGGACGATCCGCGCGGAATTTTAGGAAAAATTTGCCCGAATCGCGCTTGCCTGTATTGACAAGTACTTAAAATGTA
>DVOH01000045.1 GCA_018713745.1 Candidatus Stercoripulliclostridium merdipullorum
CGACGCGATCGTCACGCCTTCGGGCAGAACGTAAGGGGCGGGAAATCCGGCGTCCTGATCGTAATCGCTGTCGCCGAACCCGTCGGATTCGGCATTGTATTGGGTGGCGAGGATGGTGACGTCGACCGAGAAGGTTTTGCCTTGGTAAGTGTTGTTCGCCGTCGTATCCATCCCGTAGATCAGCATAAAGGTAACGCTGTCGCCGGTGGTGACCAAAGGCAGGGTAAGGTTTTGCGCAAACGTAGCAAGGGTACTCATCGGGCGCTTTATGAAACTTCCTACAGCGTTGTTTCCCTCGACCCGTACAAAGTCAAACCACAGGGCGTCGGTCAGATCGCCCGTGACTTCAAAACTAAGTTTGGTTTTGGCGGCGACGGCATTTGGTTCGACAGCACGGAGATCCGACTCGACCAGGACGGAATTCATTTGGCAGGGGAATGCTTTCACGGCAGAATCAGCAACCTGAAAGGAAGTTACGGAAGCCCAAACGACGATTTTGTCGCAATCAATGCCGACGACTGTCTGACCCGTCTGCAAAACCTCGATCTGATCAACGGCGCCATCGGCGATATCGTGATCGAGGGGCTCCGAAGCGAGTACTGCCACAGTTTTTTGCGCCTATTGAGCGTCGATCATCCTGTCACGGACGTCAAGGCAAAGGGCTTACACGGGGGATGCAAAGCGTTTGCAATCAACCTCGACGGAGCGCGCTATTGTAAGGTCGGCACCCGTCTGATCAAACGTACCGAAAAGCGGTACTACCGCGGGAGCGGGGCGGTGGAGGGCGTCAAAGTCGAAGACGTCAAGGTTATATCCCTCGGGAAGCAACGGGGACTGATTCTGGTCGAAACCGATGTCAGGGATTTTGTCGTCGAAGGGCTCGAAATCGCGCCCCTTTATACTTCGACGCCCGCGCTTGCGTTGCGTTATACCGCGCCGTGTACGGTCACGGCGACGGATGCGGACGGAAGGGCGTTGCTCTATCGCAAGGGGAAACGCGGCAAAGTGATTCTGCCTTCCGCCGCGTATCGCAAAATCGAAATCGAAAAATCCGATCGCCGATTCACTTTCCCGCTTGACACGGGGGATTGTCCGCGCTACAATGAGAACATCGATATTCTTTGGGCGGGTAAACCCGACCGGCGGTAATGCCGCATTCAGCGGACAAGTCCGACAGCCCCATCAGCCGATACGGTGAGATTCCGTAACCGCCTGTAAAGTCAGATTGGGAGAGAATATGCCTCTCCTTTGCCGTACCGCGCGGCAGAGGATTTTTTCTTTTCGCCAAGACTTTTTTTGTTTTCCCCTCCCGAAAAAGGAGTTTTTTATGTTCAAAAAGCAGGCAACCCGTTTGATCGTGTTCACCGCCCTGATGACCGCATGCGTCACCGCAGCCACCGCCTTGCTCGGCTTCGGGACGGGCGACTTTTATTTCAACTGCGGCGATGCCGTGATTTTTATCACCGCCGCAATGTTCGGACCCCTTCCCGCAATGATCGCGGGCGGATTGGGGTCGTTTTTTGCCGATATGGCGGTCTATCCCGCAACGATGTTTTTTACACTGTTTATCAAAGGCTTCGAAGGCTTGATCGCGGGATTGTCGATGCGGTTGTTTGCCCGCTCGTCCAAGCAGTGGCTGTCCGTTCTCGGAGCCCTGATTTCGATGATCATAGCGGGCGCCGCGATGATGACGGGATATTTCGTCTGCAATTCCTTTCTTTACGGAACCCCCGCCTCGGCAATGATCGCATTGCCTGCCGACGCCGTGCAGGCTTCGGCTTCGGCGGCGCTTGCGTTTACGGTTTTGTACGGGATGCGCCTGATTGCACTGCGCAAAAAACTCTTCCCGCCCCGTCCGAAAGAGAGCGCTGCGAACGGATCGGGCGACAAATCGTCGCAAGACGACCGATCGCGAAAAAATCGTTGTCAATCGCCCCGCCAACGGTTACAATAAAAAGGGGTGTGCAGGAAAACAAAACAAGCGTTTCGCCATCCGCAACAAGCGATACGGGAATCTGAACAAGAAGAAAGAAAACGCGACGCGGTCGGGCGCAACACGCCGCCGACAGAAGGCGAAAGCAAGCCGCCGGATGCAAAAGACGAATGGAAAGAGTCTTGAAAAACCGAGCGCCGTGCGGTATAATGATAGCATAACAACCTTGCCGCACGTCGGCGATCCGAGCGGAAGAAGGAGGAGAAGATGAACATAATTCCGAAGCCCAACAAGATCAGCCTGCTTTCGGGCAAAACGCCTTACGGCGCGGATACCGTCGTTACGGGGGCGTTCCCGATGGCACAAGCAACGGCAAAAGAGCTTCTTGCCGGCAAGAAAGGGTGCGGCGCGAGTACGCTGACGTTTCGGGAGCAGCCCGAGCTGAACGCCGAAGGATATACCCTTGTCGCCGAAGGAAGCGACGTCGTCGTCGGCGCTTCGACCGAGCAGGGGGCGTATTACGCACTGATGACGCTGGAGCAGCTTGCGGTCGAGGGCGGGATTCCTTCCTGTCGGATCGAGGACGCGCCCGAATTTTCGTATCGCGGCTTTATGCTGGACAGCGCAAGGCACTTCTGGAGCATTGAAACGCTGAAGCGATACGTCAACGTGTTGTCCCGCCTCAAAATGAACGTCATGCACCTGCATTTGACCGACGATCAGGGATGGCGGGTCGAAATCAAAAAATATCCCCTTCTGACGCAAAAGGGAAGCATTCGGCGCAACACGCAGATTTCGTTGAAAGGCTACAACCGCGGGAAAGAAGCGCACGACGACCAAGTTTACGGCGAAGGGTGCTATTATACGCAGGCGGAACTCAAAGAGCTGGTCGCATACGCCAAAGAGCGCTTTGTCGACATCGTGCCCGAGATCAACATGCCGGGGCACATGGTGGCGGCGATTGCGTGCTATCCCGAGCTGTCGTGTACGGGAGAGGCGACCGAAGTATCGACCCGCTGGGGCGTGATGGACAACATTTGCTGCTGCGGGAAAGAGGACGTCTATCGGTTTGCGCGCGACGTGATCGACGAGCTGTGCGAGATTTTCCCGTTTCCGTATTTCCACATCGGCGGGGACGAAGTGCCTAAGACGGCATGGAAGCGTTGCCCCGCTTGTCAGGACGCCATCCGCAAACTGGGATTGAAGGACGAAAACGCCTTGCAGGGCTATTTCAACGGTCAAATTGCCGCCTATCTCAAGACCAAAGGCAAAATCATGATGGGCTGGAATGAGATTCTGGACGGCGCAGAGCACCTCGATCCCGACGCCGTGGTTCAGTGGTGGATCGGGCGCCGCGGAAACCGTCAGGAAAAAGAATGGCTCCGGAACGGCGGCAAAACGGTGCTGTCTTATAGCGACTACGTTTATATGGATCATCCTTATCACATCCGCCCCCTTGCCAAAACGTATTCCTTCGGCTTAAAGGCAATGGGGATTGCTGCGGGACAAAAGGTGCTGGGCGCCGAAATTCCGCAATGGACGGAATATATCCCCAACGAAAAGAAGCTCGACATGCTGACGGCGGCGCGACTTGCGGCGTTCAGCGAAGTTACATGGACGGAGGACGACAACAAAGATTACGCCGACTTCGAACAACGATTGGAAGCCTTGCGGGGCTATCTGAAAGAGATCGGCTGCAACGTTTGTATGCAAGAACTGTACCGTGGCAAAATCAAACCGCGTTTTGCGATCGGCGCGCAACTTAAATGGGCGCTGTGGCACCGCGACGTGCACTATGAGTGGAACCGGGTCAAGGATCTGCTCTGACCCCGGTCTCACCGAAAAAAAGAAAAGCC
>DVOH01000046.1 GCA_018713745.1 Candidatus Stercoripulliclostridium merdipullorum
ACAATAATGGTTAAAAATACCTTGCTCATAATTCAAAGAAGCGGCAGAAACGAAAAGATCGCCTTTGTTTGCTTTTACCTGATCGGCAACCGAAAGAGGAATCTTGATCCATACCCCGTTTTCATAATCGCTGTTTCCGATATCGTCCGACGAGCCTTGTGCCTGGATGCCCCACCCGTATTCCGGAGTTTCGAGATTTGCGTTCTCATACCAAATCGGATTGGGATTGATCTGACCGCTGATGCCGTTCCACCCCAAAGACTGTAGCGTTGACTGCCCCATCGGATCATCCGACCCTCCCGAAGGCATATTGACCAGATTTTTACTCGATTGCGTCCCTGTTGTCCAGACCGTATCCGTCGCCGCCGAAGCGTCCGTCCCTGCCGTCGGGATCCCCGACCATGCCGCAAGACCGAGTCCCGCCACCAGCACGACCGCAACAATAACCGCCAAACCGATTTTCTTAAAAACCGACACCGTCATACCGACCTCCTTATTCCGCAACGCCCTCGGGATTCGTCCCGATGCAAAACGTCCGAAAATCCTA
Organism: Candidatus Stercoripulliclostridium merdipullorum; assembly: GCA_018713745.1. Taxonomy (GTDB): domain Bacteria; phylum Bacillota; class Clostridia; order Christensenellales; family DTU072; genus Stercoripulliclostridium; species Stercoripulliclostridium merdipullorum. The sequence continues at coordinate 548 of DVOH01000046.1, forward strand.
CAAATCTATCATATCAAAGGACGTGATCCGATGCTATCGAATGCGGGGCGGCAAAGGCAATCTTAACAAATCTTAATCATCCCCTGTTGCTCATAACGGTAAGATATATTACAATAGAAGCAAAGAGGCTACGGGATATGAAAACGGTTGAATGCAAAAACATTTTGATTGTGGAAGACGGCGACGCGCTGCGGCAAAGTCTTACCGAACATTTCGGCTGCCGCAACGCTGTCCGAACCGCCAAAACACTTGCCGAAGGATGCGCCGCTCTGGCGGAAGCAACCTTTGACGCCGTCATCCTTGACCTGGTGTTGCCCGACGGCAACGGACTGTCCCTGTTTGACGCTCTTAACAGCGAAACGCCCGTCGTGATTTTGTCCGATCTCGGCTCGGACGAAAGCATTCTCGAAGGACTCGGTCGCGGCGCGGCAGACTATCTCGTCAAGCCCGTTTCCCTATCGGTTCTCGAGGCAAAGCTTGCCCTCCGCATGCTCCCGCCCAAAGAAGCCGTTCTTAGCAAAAACGGACTCAGAATCGACCTCAGCAAACGGACGGTACGCTTTTTTGACACGCCGATCGACCTGACTTCGAGCGAATTCAATATTCTTGCGTTTCTGATGCGCAATGCCGGCAAATCCTTTTCCGCCGCCGAGATTTACGAGCAAATCTGGCAGATGCCCCACCTCAACACCCAGACCATCCGAATTCATCTGCATAATCTGCGCAAAAAACTGATGCAAATTTCGGACGAATGCGGCGCGCTGATCATGACGGAGTTCGGAAAAGGCTATTTCTTCAGAGGATGAATATGACGCAATACAAAAAACGGGCGGTTCTGATCGCCCTAAGCTTAACGCTCATCACGGTTTTTATCGTTCTGCTCACGCTGCTTACCCCCGAAATCCCCGTTTGTCCCGAAACGACCGGAACCATCGAGCGGACTGAGTTTTACGAAGACCAAAACGGCAACTGGATCCGGGAAGACCTTAGCTGGAACATCGGAAAAGATATCTCCGCAATCCGGATCACCGACCTCAACGATCTCAACCGCATTGCAACCGTCAATTATGTCCCCGATCGCTTTGTCGTTCCCGGCACCCTGCCCCAAGACGCCGCAATCGTCCCTTTGGATCAAACCTTTGACTTTGCTTCCTGCGGTACTTTGATCCTTTGCGTTCTCAGTCCCGACCCGTTCGCAAACGATTTTACGGCGCAGGCGGAAGCACTGGATCGCTACAAAATCGGCGATTATTGGACGTTCAGTCTCCTGATCCCCAGTGTGTTCAACGCCTCCAATATCTATTACGACAATCAACTTGTTGCCTGCAACGGCGAAATCGAAAACTATGAATTTATTCGCTTCAATACCAGCGACGACCGCGTTACGGTCGAGCATCGCGCACAGACCGAACCGATCCGCATAACGCTTAAATTTTACACCCGGCGCGAAGCGCTTTCCGATCACTACATTACCATTCACTACCAATCGAACGGAACTTTGTCCGGAATCGGCGATATGCCCTTGATCGGGACCGAAAGCCGTATTTTGTCGGTGCAAAAGCAAGCCCCCGTTGTCTTTTTGGTCGCGTTGATTTTGTGCGCCATGACCCTCGCCGTATTGCTGGTCTTGTCCGCGTTGAAACAAAGTTCCCTCTTCCTACCCGAAATCGGTATCGTTGCGGCGACTTTTTTGCTGTTTTTGTCGGGCTACTGCCTGGCTTCGTCGACGTCCACTCCCCTGTGGCATACCGCATTGCAGGCGGCGACACCCTTAATCGTGTCGGGTGCCGCGGCATTATCGGTTGCCCGCCGATTTGACAAAACCTTCCGTATTCCCGTCCTGATCGGCTCCCTACTCGGATTTGCGGCGGCGTTTTCTTCCCCGTACCTTCCTTTTTCCGCCGCCGCCGTGATGCGGCATATCGCGCTGTCCTTGCAGATTGTCAATTTGCTGGCAATCCTTGTTTTTTCGCTATTCCCGCAATCGAAGCGTACCCCTCCGCCCCGCTTTCTTAACATCATCTGCGCCTTAAGCGTTGCGGGAGCGGTGACTGCGGGGCTGTTTCTGAAGCGGCCGGCGGTCGCACTGAGCGATCCCGCGCTTTGGCTTCTCCTGTTTTCGGCGGCAACGGTATTTGTCGTCGTCCTTTCCGTTTTTGCCAAAACCGAACGCGAAAACGCTTACATTACCGCAAACCTCAATGCCGAAGTAGAACGGCAGATTAAAGACGTAAAAGCCGTGATTGCGGAGCGGGACAACCTGTTGCAGTTTGTTTCGCACGACCTCAAAAAGCCCCTTCGGTCGGGCGAAACGCATCTTAATACCCTTTTGGAGCGGGAAACAGACGCCGAACAAATAAAACTCCTTAACATCGTCAAACAAAACAATGCCCGCGTGCTGAGCAATCTGACCGAAATTGCCTCTTACGCAAAATTCAATTATATCGCCGAGCCGTCCTGCCCGACCGACCTGAACAAACTTTGCCAAAGGCTTTACCGCCTGTGCGCGGAAGACTGTAATGCCGCAGGGATTACCCTTTGCAATCTCGTTGGCGAATCCGTAAAGGTTTTTGCAAAACCGCAAGGGTTGGAGAACGCCTTGACCAACCTGATTTTCAACGCCATCGAACACGCCGCGTGCACCGAAATCGTAATTTCGGCACGCACCGAAAAGAATAAAGTCCTGCTGACGGTCAAGGATAACGGCAAAGGTATCGACCCCGCGATCGACATATTCCGCCCTTACGTTTCCGAAAACAAACCCGACGAAGGCGGCTTGGGACTGTATCTTTGCAAAAACATCGTCGAATCGATGAACGGGACGCTGACTTACGTTTCGGAAGACGGCGCCGCATTTACCGTATCGCTTCTGCGTGCCTGAACGGCTTCGCATCCTTAAAACGATTGCCCACCAAAACTTGAGCGCTTCCGCTCCTCTGGCGTAAGCGGTATCGGGCGTAATAATTTCATAAAAAAGCGCGCTGTCGGAGCGCGCTTTTGTTTTTGGTACGTCGATCGCGTTATTCGTTGACCGTAATCGTGTTGCTTGATTTGCGGCGTTCGGCAAGCTCGGCGTTGATTTTTGCCATCGTCTTTCCGTCAAGTTTGTAGAACAGAATCGGAATGATCGATACGAGATTCAGCAACGCCGGGATCAGCGTATACAGAAGGAAAATTCCTTCTTTGGTATATTGCGACTGCTCGGGGAACACGTTGTCGCTTGCGCCGTATCCCTCGAATTTGAAAATCACGACCAAAAACAGAATCAGTACGCCGTCTTTCAGTCCGCTGCTGATCTTGGAGCGGAGCGTCATCAGCGAGAAGGTCATGCCTTCGGCACGCTGTCCCGTCTTCCATTCCATATAATCGATGGTATCGGTCGCCATGAGATGCGGAACGGTGTTGAGCAGTCCGACCGGAAGCATTGCGATAAACATCAGTGCGGCAACGGTATACATACACGCCGTCATATCGACCGTCATCAGCGAACGTCCGACCACAAACACCAACGCAAGTCCGACCGAGTGGGCGATCGTAGCGATAATAAAGATGGTTTTGGAGTCAAAGCGCTTTTTGAGGAAGGGTGCCGCCGTCATACCGATGACCGAAGCGATGGCGCCGGGCAAGGAAAAGACAATCTGCTGTTCGGGATGATAGAACACGCACGCAACGACATAAATAATCATTGCCGAAACCAGATTGCGAAAGAACGTCAAAAGGTTTGCCGAAATCAGAATCAACAACGGTTTGTTTCGGAAGAGATAGCGGAAAGAGTCGAAAAATTTGGGCGGTTCGATTTTGGCGACCAGACGCTCTTTGATGCCGAAGATCACGCTGGGGACCATAATGAACGGAGCAATGCAGCCGATGATGATGGCGCAGATCGTAAAGCCCTGAGACTTATCGACGTCCGGCAACAGGAAAATCACGCTGGTGACAACCAATGCCGATTGCTCTGCGATGCTCGAAACAATTCGCGTAACGGTAATAACCTTGGTACGCTCCTCGTTGTTGGGGGAAATGACGGTATAAAGTCCTTGGAGCGGGACGTCGATCAGCGTCGACAGCATATCCCAGACGATGTAACCGATCATCAGATAAACGAGTTTTCCGGGCGGGGAGAACTCGGGGATCGTAAACATCAGAATCGTCACCAAGGCAAAGGGGACGGATGCAAACATAATGTAAGGACGCATCTTGCCCCAACGCGTCCGGGTACGGTCGATCAATACTCCCATAATGGGATCGTTAATGCCGTCCCAGATTTTTGCAATCAGAAAAATAATGCCGATGTAGCCTGCATAAGCACTGGGGATCACGGTCAGGCAGTAAGCCATCAAGTAGCCCTGCATCAGCCCGACAATGGCGCCGTTGGCAAACATTGCCGCCGAAAAACCGATATAATCTTTGGGCTTAAGGTATTTTTTGGTGGAATCGTACCCCCCCGTCGGCACGTCGGATCGGGGCGATTGGGTTGTTACGGCGTCAGCCGCCGGCATAACCGCTTCTTGCTCAAAATCGGACATCCTCATACTCTCCTGAAAAATTACCGCAAAACGCGCGGAACTATACAAAAAGAATATCACACCCTCGCCCGATTGTCAACAAAAAGATAATGTCTGTCGCTTTTTGTTCTCTTTTAGAACATGACGGTGTTCAGTTACGAATAATTTATCGGCAAAACATTAAGATTCCGATTGATTTTTCCTTCCGAAATGCTATACTAATATAAATATCCGTATTATTTAAGGAGGCCATTATGAAAAAGGTAGCCGAAAAAATCATTTCGATCACCTTGGGCGCAATCAGCTTACTGTTTGTCGTACTGTCGTTGGTTGCCGTATTCGGCGCGGTGCAGACCGCCGATTTCGACAACAAAGTCGTACACGCTCTGATCATTATTCTTACGGTCGTATTTGCAACTTTGACGGGGATCAACATTTATCTGTCTTTCCTCGAAAACGATAAACTGCGTGCCGTAATGCTCCGCAAGGACGGCGGAAGCAGCACCAAAGCGACGGTCGCCGCCGTCAAGTCGACCATCCGCCGCGCCGTCAAACCCGAGTCGCGCGGAAAAGTCAAAAAAGTACAGCTGATTGTCGACGACAACGGCACGGTCAGACTGCGCATCGAAGTCAAAATCAAAGCCGACAACACGCAGGAAGTGATTGACAAAATGCGTGCGCTGATCGAAGAAACGTTCCGCGCCGTAATGGGCATCGAGTTTCAGACCATCGACTTTAAGATCGTCAATGTGAAGCACGCCTACCGTCCCGACGAAAAGGCGGTCGAAGCCCGCGTCGCCGAACTCAAAAAGCAAGCGGAAGCGGTATCTGTCGCAACTGCCATCGTACCGGTCGGCGAAGCCGTCGCCGCTCCCGTTGCGGTAGAAGCGACCGAAACGCCTGAACCCGTAGAAACCGAAATCGAAGCGATCGAAGCGGCGGAAGGCGCCGTCGCGGAGATCCCTGCCGAAGAGGCAGAAGCCGTCGAAGAATCCGACCAATCGGAATCCGAAACGGAAGAATCGGTTACTCAAACGCAAGAACCCGAAGCGCAACCCGAAGACGAAGTCGTCGACGCGGCGCAATCGGACGACGTAAATCAGCAAGCGGAAGCGGAGGTAAGCGCCGGATCCACGGATTCCGGCGACAGCATTATCCCGGTCGAAGAGGAGAGCAACGACAAATAAGGGAAAATTGTGAAATCCGCTTTATTAAGGAATTCTAACTTCGTATGTACACAGACGTCAAAAAAATCGCAGAACGCGTATTATATCTCAGAGAAATTTTCAACGTAACACCTGCCGAGGTCGCAAATGCCCTCGGCATTTCCGAACAGCAGTATCTGGACGCCGAAAACGGAAAATTCGATTTCACGTTCAGTTTTCTGCAAAAACTTGCCAAATATTATTCCGTTGACATTGTCGAACTGATCTCGGGCGATACGCCCACCCTGTCGGGCTTCCAGATCGTCAGAGGCGGAGACGGTATGCCCCTCGAACGCCGCAAAGGCTTCAAGTACCTGCACCTTGCCTCCCTCTTCAAAAACAAACTCGCCGAACCCTTTATGGTTACGGCAAAGTATTCCGAAGCCGAACAAAAGCGTCCCATCCCCCGGTCAACTCACAACGATCAGGAGTTTGATCTGATTCTCGAAGGCAAATTAAAGTTTGTCATCGACAACTACGAAACCGTTCTCAACCCGGGCGACTCGGCGTTTTATGACGCCAATCATCCCCACGGAATGATCGCTTACGAAGGCGACTGCCGCTTCCTTTCGGTCTGCATCAAAAACCCTTCTCCCGTCGAAGCCGAGGACGCCTTCGAAACGGCGGACTCTCCCAAAGCCGCAGAGGACAAACGCGCGATCTACCGCAAGTTCGTCACGCCGCACACCGACAAAGCGGGACGGCTGTTGTCGCTCGACTTCCACCCCGCCCCCAATTTTAACTTTGCTTACGACGTCGTCGACGGAATCGCCGCAAAATCCCCCCGCAAAACCGCAATGCTCTGGCTCTCCAAGCACAAAGAGGAGCGCATCTTCACGTTTGAGGATATGAAGGTCTGGTCGGATAAGTGCGCCAACTTCTTCCTTTCGCAGGGGATCAAAAAAGGCGACCGCGTTATGCTGGTACTCAAACGCCATTACCAATTCTGGTTTGCCATCCTCGCCCTGCATAAGATCGGCGCCGTTGTTATCCCCGCAACGCATCTTCTGACCGAACACGATCTTGTCTATCGCTTCAATGCCGCTGGTGTCAAGGCGATTGTCTGCACCTCGGACGATCAGGTCAGCCACGAAGTCGAAAAGGCCGAGAAACAGTCCCCCACCCTGACCACCAAAATCATTGTCGGCACCCCGCGGGAAGGCTGGATCGACTTTGACGCCGAGGTCGAAAAGGCGTCCCCCGTCCTCAAACGTATCGACACCGCGATCGATGACGTGATGCTGATGTATTTCACTTCGGGAACCACCGGCTATCCCAAGATCGCCATGCATTCCCACAAGTACGCGCTGGGACATTTCGTCACCGCCAAGTACTGGCATACCGTCGAACCCGACGATCTTCACTTCACGATTTCCGACACGGGCTGGGGCAAAGCCGTATGGGGCAAACTGTACGGACAATGGCTCAGTGAAGGCGCGGTCTTTACCTATGACTTCGATAAGTTCCACGCTTCGGATATTCTGCCGATGTTCAAGCAATACAACATTACGACGTTCTGCGCGCCGCCCACGATGTTCCGCTTCTTCATCAAGGACAACCTCGCGGCTTACGATCTTTCCTCCCTGCGTTACGCCACCGTCGCAGGCGAAGCCCTCAATCCCGAGGTCTTTGACCAGTTCTACAAAGCAACGGGCATCAAACTGATGGAAGGGTTCGGGCAGACCGAAACGACTCTGACCGTCGCCAACCTCTACGGCACCGAAGTCAAAGTCGGTTCGATGGGGAAACCCACGCCGCAGTTCGACATCGACATTGTCGACGCCGACGGCAATTCCTGCAAAACCGGCGAAGCGGGCGAAATCGTCATTCGCACCGACAAAGGCACTCCGTACGGAATGTTCCTCGGCTATTACGGCAACGAAGAAGCTACCAAGGCGGTATGGCACGACAACCTTTATCATACCGGCGATATGGCATGGCGGGACGAAGACGGCTACTTCTGGTACGTCGGCAGAATCGACGACGTCATCAAATCGAGCGGCTACCGCATCGGACCGTTCGAAATCGAAAGCGTTCTGATGGAACTCCCCTACGTCCTCGAATGTGCCGTTACGGGTGTCCCGGACGAAACGCGGGGACAGATCGTCAAAGCAACGATCGTGCTGACCAAAGGCACCGTCGGAACGGACGAACTCAAAAAAGAAATTCAAAACTACGTCAAAGAAAACACTGCCCCCTACAAATATCCCCGCGCGGTCGAATTTGTAGATGCCCTGCCCAAGACGATCAGCGGCAAAATCCGCCGCGTCGAATTGCGCAAATAAAACACAACGATTTCCATCGAAAAGCGCGCCCGCGGGCGCGCTCTTTGTTTTGTTTCGATTGGTTTTGCGCGAAACAATGCAATCCAACGTTATTTTTTGTCTTTCTTCTTAAACTTTTTGGTGCGGAGGAGGAAGTACGCGCTGATGGCGGTAAAGACCGACGCAATGCCGACCACCACCCAGAAGCCCCACGGTTTTCCCTCGAACGGAACCCCCGTGTTCATTCCCCAAAACGAAGCAAAGATCGTCGGGACCGCCATGACGACGGTCAGCGCGGTCAGCAGTCGCATGATGATGTTGAGATTGTTGGAAATAACCGATGCGTATGCGTCCATCGTACCCGACAAAATGTCGCGGTAGATGTTACACATGTCGAGCGCCTGACGGTTTTCGATGCCGACGTCCTCCAAAAGTTCGGTGTCCTCTTCGTTCTTTTTGGAATCCATGCGGATCAGCTTTTCGATGATAATGCTGTTGGCGCGCAAAGACGTCGAAAAATATACCAGCGAGTTTTCGAGATCCAGTAGCTGTATCAGCTCTTTGTTTTTGGTCGAGCGATGCAGTTCGGTCTGAATGCGCTGCGACGACTTGTCGATCTGTCTGAGGTACTGCAAAAACTTGACGTGCGTCGAATACAGCATCCGATACAAAAACTGCTCCCGACGTGCGGTATCGACGTTTTTGATACGACCGTTGATCAAGCCGTGTACAATCGAATTTTCGCGCAGGCAAACGCTGATCAAACTGCCGTTTGCCGCCAGTACGACGCCCAGCGGCATCGTCGAATAGGAATAATACTTCTCTTCTTCTTCGATGGTCGGAATATCGAAAATCACCAGCAGATCGCCGTCGTCCGGCTCGATACGCGCGCGCTCTTCTTCGTCCAACGCCGCTTTGAGCAAATCTTCCGATACGCCGCTTGCGCGTACCACCAGTTCGATTTCGCGGTCGGTCGGATTGGTCAGATGCACCCATTTGTTGCTGAGATCGATAGCTCCCGTCGTCGGCGTCAGCTCCTGCATCGCCTTGTCCACGGTCTGAAAAATCTGAATCATCGTTGCGTACCTCCTTGTTTGCACATAAAAAGAGATGTGTCGCCACATCCCTTCCCTGTTTTCAAACAAACAGTTACGGGCACACCGCATACGCAGTGTGCCGGATGTGACTTACGTTTTGGTAGAAAACTGTCTACTCAGAGGGTCGTCCGTCATGACTAACTCCTTAATTGCTTAAAGTTTGTCGGCAAGCGTCGCCGAGTTGGCAAGCAACGTCAGACACAGGTCAAACACTTCCTGTTCGCCTTCGGTGTCAAAGTCGCCGCTGACTTTGACCGAATACAGATATTCGGCAAGTTCGAACAGTTGGTCGCTCGTCATCGATTTGTCCATCGACGCGCGTTGCGCGATGTCAACGAGATCGAGCATCAGTTCGCCCCGCTTGCGCGCTTCGTCGTCAATGTCCTCGGCAACCGCCGCCGTTACGGTTTCGGCAGGTGCAGGCTCGGGCACCGGCTCGGGTTCAGGCTCGGGCTCGGGTGCAGGCTCGGGTTCGGGCGTGATTTCGGGCTCGGGCTCGGGCACCGTTTCGGTCACGGGCGCAACCTCTTCGGTGTCGATCTTGGGCGTCGTGACAATGTCGATCAGCTCGACGTTGCGATTGGCGTTGGCAAGAATTTCTTCGATCGCCGCATTGATTTCTTCGATGTTTTCGGTGACAAACTCGTCTTCTTCTTCACGGAAGATGATCACCGCTTCGTCCATCGCGTCCTGGAAGGCACGGAAAGAGGCGCAAAGTTTGTTGTATTGCGATTGATACGATGCGTTAAGGATGGCAAGGAACACAAAATAAATCAACAGCGGCAGTACCAACGTCCCCAGCACGGGCAGTACGACCTTGAGGATCGTCGCCGTTGCCATTGCGGGGTCGCCGACCGTCACGGCGGCAATGTCGGACTTGCATGCGATTGCCGCAAGACCGATGCACAGCAGAATCACGATGGCGCTTGCCAGAGAGTAGAACACTCTGCCGGCTTTTTTGACCGTTTTGCGATCGCCTACGCCTTCTTTTTCGGTGATATAGTTGGAGGGGTAGCCGTCCTGTTGTTCCAAAAACACGCCCCAGCCCTTGGAGACGCCGCGCGGCATCTGCTGAATCCGTGCGTTAAGACCTTCGACGTTGTTTTCGTCAATCGTGCCGACAGCGTTGATATAAGCCGTCGTGTCGTCGAGGAACTTGCGGTATTTGGCGGTTTTGCCCGCTCCGCGTGCGATCAAAGCGATGACGAACGCGACAAAGACCAACAACGCTCCCGCGACTGCAATATAAATTGCGGGCGACAATTCCTTAAGATTAAGGAAGTCGATTTTGGTCTGAAAGAAATCGGCTATTCCGTTGATGAATTTGCTAAACCCTTCCATATCTCTCTCCTATCACGGTAATAGATAAAAACATTATACATTGCCGTTCGGAATTTTGCAATACTTTTTTTAATTTATATTAGTATTATGCGCGTTTTGCGCCGAAAGGGTTGCCCGAATCCGTTCGTTTTGCCCGAGATCAGGGAATTTCGAGGGCGAGCGCGCGATTGACGACAAACAGAACCTTGCGATCGGGGCGCTTGCCCAGTCCCGTTTCGACGGCTTTTGCGTAAAGCTCCATCTGCTTGCGATATCGCTTGATCAGCGCGTCTTCGGACGCGCCGCTGAATTTGTAATCGACCAGCACCGTCTCTTCCCCTTCGATCAGAAGATCGATCACGCCCTGCACCAGAATGGGATCGGTACAGGCGGTATCCGTCACCTCACGGGCGGGCAGATACATCATAAAGGGCAATTCGCGCCGCTTTACGCCCGGGGTCTGCAGAAGGGGATGCCGCAGCGCCTTTTGCAAGACGGCGGCGTCGGGGCGTCGGACGGAAGCGTCGATTTCGCCGAGGCGATAGGCGTCGTCGATCGCCGCTTCGATTTCGCCGAGTTCGGTTGCGTCAAAGTCGATCAGCTCCATAATCCTGTGGTATGCTGTCCCCTCTTGCGTTGTTTGGGCGTCCAAACTCGGTATATAGGGTATTTCCGCTTCATCTTCCGTTCGTTTGGCAAGCGCGGTGACGCCGTATTTGTTGGCAAGCCCTTCGGCGTGATAGGCATACGGCTCGGGCAATGCGATCGGTCTGCCGAGGGGCATACGGACGGCGACTTCCGTTGACGCAGGGAGCGGCGCGGGCAATCCCCCCTCTCGCATACACAAACCGACCTCGGGGTTCAGCTCTGCCGCAAAGTCGATCCAATCGACCAGCGACTTGCCGTCTTCGGCAATCGCAACGGGTTCGTCGCGTCCTTTTGCGCCCGAAATAAACAGGTGCCCCCTGGCTCGCGTCATTGCGACATAATACAGACGCGCCAATTCTTCCTTGTCGCGCAGTTCGGCTTTTCTGCGGAAGGCATGCACGGTCAGGGACTTCGACCAGGCACGGTCCTCGTCTTTCAGGCGCACGGCAATGCCGAAATCGCGATCTACCAAAACTTTTTTGGTGCCGTCGCCGTTCCGGCTGCAACCGAGGTGCGCCTTACACAGGAATACGACGGGAAACTCCAGCCCTTTACTTTTGTGAATGCTGTAAAATCGGACGACGTCCCCTTCCCGCTGCAGGACGGAAGGCGTCCCCCCTTCGGTTTTGCGATAAGCAAGATAAGCGGCGACCGTCCTGCCGTACTCTTTGCCTCTCAGCGACTGAATCATTACGTTGACCGCTTCGATGCGACGGTTCCCCGCCGCAATCAGGATTCCGTCCAGTCCGCTTTCTTCGAGAATCTCGGACAGAATTTCCGCCACTTCTTTCCGCGCCGCCTCCTTGCGATAACGCTCGACCGTTGCAAGCCATGCGGCGGCTTTTTCGTCCCCCCTCTCCGCGGCGCGCCGAACGTTGCAGGCAAACGTTTCTTCTTTGGTGCCGGGACGATAGCGCACCAGATCGGTCGCGTCAAATCCCCCGATCGGCGAATTCATCACGGCGACAAGGGGGATATCGTTGTCGAAATTATCCAAGACCCGCAAAAAGTTGACCAGCAGTTCTTCGTCGTCGTATGTCGCTTCCCCGCGGAAATCCCCCGCCGCATACGGAATTTTGCGTCGTTCGAACGCCGAAAAAAATCCTTTGCCGTCCTTATTGCGCATCAGAACGGCGATGTCGCCGTATCGCGCAAGGCGCGTTTCTTTGGTCACGGGGTCGTAAATCGGAACTTTGCCGACGATCGAAGCAATGCGTTCGGCAACGAATACGCCTTCGGGGTTTTCGGCTTCTTCGGCGGGCTCGGCGCGGGAAACGCTGTAAATTTCGGGCGGCGCGGCGCCGACTTCTTCTTCGGCGCTCCGCTCGAACCAGACCACTTCCACGGCAGGCAAATCGTTGACGACGGGATATTCGAGTTCGGGCTTCAGCATCGCCTCGGCGCGATAATCGATTCCGCCGAAGTCGCTTGTCATGACTTCGGCAAACACGGCGTTGACAAACCGCAAGATCCGCCCGTCCGAACGGAAATTGTCGTTGAGCGGCACGTTGCTACCGTGGTCGGTGCGGTCAAACTCCTCTTTCCGCGCAAGAAACAGATCGGGATCGGCATAGCGGAATCCGTAAATCGCCTGCTTGACGTCCCCGACCATAAACACGTTGCCGTCCCCGATGCAACGGACAATCGCTTCCTGCAAAGGATTGGTATCCTGATATTCATCCAGAAAAATACCGTCGATTCCCTCCCGCACTTCGGCGGCGCGGACGGGATCGGACAAAATTTTAAGCGCAAATTGCTCGAGGTCGGAAAAATCGACCACCCCTTCTTCTTCCTTGCGTTGCGCATACCGTGCGCGGGCGGCGCGGGTCACTTCGATCAGAACGGAAACGGCATTGCGTTCCCGCGCCACGCGCTCCTCGCTGTAAAGCCCGAACGTTTCCGTAAACCCTTCGATATACGCTTTAACGCGCGCGCGGAAACGACGCAGCGTTTCGTGCAGGGCAAGCCCTTCGGGCGTCTTTTCGGCATTGCCGAGTCGCGGCGCCGCGCCGATCGGCAGGATTGCCGCCGCTTGTCTTGCCGCTTCGGCAGGCGTCGTCAAAGCCGACGCCACCCGCGTATATTCGCCCAACGCCTCGAGATCGCTTTCCCACTTCGTAAGACGCGCGTGCCGCGTTCGGGCAAGAAGCCGCTCCCGCTCGCGTTCCAGCCGCGCCCCCTGCCGACGGAAATCGCTGAGCAGATACCCTGCCGCATCCTCTCCTTTTTCCGCCGCGGTATCGAAAAACGCGTCGGGATCGGTCATCGCCGACACGTTGCGATGCAGTTCGGTCACCGCTTCGCGTAGCGGATCGAGGGTTCGGCGCTCGGTGAACGCCGTCGCAAGCTGCACAAACTCCGCCTTCTCTTCGGCAAGATAGGCGGCAAGCGTTTCGTCCAGACTCCGACGGAACGCCGCCTGCCCCTCTCCTTCTTCCATCACGCGAAAGACGGGCGATCGCCCGATGTCTTCAAAATACGTCCGATAAATATCCGAGCAGAACGAGTCAATCGTTTGAATATGGGCAAGCGGAATCTTTTTGAGTTGTTCTTTGAGATGCCCGGCGTGCGGCGTCCCCTGCCGCAACGCCTTGGCGATTTTTTCGGTCAGCTTCTCTTTGAGTTCGGCAGCCGCCGCCTTCGTGAACGTGATCACGACCAGCCGCGAAACGTCGCCCCCCTCCGTAAGGTACCGCAAGACCCGCTCCATCATAACCGTCGTCTTGCCGCTTCCCGCCGACGCGCTGACCAGCAACGATCCTTCGGTTTCCAGCGCCTTGCGCTGATCGTCGGTCCAACGTATTTCAGCCATTGTCTTGCTCCCCCTCTTTCGTTTGCATCGACACGCGCGCTACAAATCCTCGTGCGTCGGGCTTCTTGCGCGGCGTTGCTTCCCGCGCGCAGATCGTGCGATATCGACAGGATTGACAGCCGTTTTCGGTCGGCATCGCCCCGATCTCTCCCGCCGCAATCTCCGCGATCGCCTGCTCCGAAACTTTTCGGACATATTCGGTCAGATAGGCAAATCCCGCGTCGTCCAACGCGTCGATTTCGCCCGAAAGTTTATCCCTGCCGTCTTTGAGTTTTTTCAGTTTGAGCTTAAGAATCCGCGATTCGGCTTTGCCGTCCGCGTCGTAGCGCTCGGCAAAACCGCGTTCGTAGCGCTCGATCGCCTGAAGCCCCTGTCCGATCTGCCCCACCATCGCATAAGGCGTTTCGCCCTCTTTCCGCGTGTCCGATACCGACAGATACAACGCCCCCGACGGGCGATACCCCGCCGCCTGCAACGCCGCCAAATACAGATAAGACTGAATTTTTTGCCCCGAATACACCTTGCCGAGATCGGCAATCTTCGCGGTCGATCCCGTTTTGTAGTCGATGACGGCGGCATCCCTGCCGTCACAGTCGACGCGGTCGATTTTTCCGCGCACCGTAAACGATTGATCGCCTGCGCGCAGAACGACAGGCTCCAACGCCCCGCCCTTGCCGAACCAAGCCTCGATCATCGTCGGCGTATATGCCGATCGGTCAACGTTGTCGCTTAACGCCTTCAGCAATTCCGCCCCTTCCCGTTCGACGGCGCGGACGGCATTGAGTCGAAAGGCGTCGTAACTTTCGCCCGCTTCGGCAATCGCCTGCCTGACGGCGCACTCGGCTTCCCGTCGGCGTTCCTCCTCCGGCATCGATCGGAGCGACTGCAAGGTCGCTTTGAAATACAGTTCCAACGCGCGGTGCAGAATAATCCCGAAGTCGGCAGGTTGCAGTTCGCCTTCTTCCCGCTCTTTCAGTCCCAGCCCGTATTGCCAGAAGTGGCGAAGGGGGCAGGCAAAATAGCACTCGAGCTGCGAAACGCTTGTCGTACGGTCTTTCCCGAAAAACAACGTAAGCCGATCGCCTTCCAACCTCCGCTCCCGTTTACCTTCGGGCGGCCGAAAACCGAAGGTCGCCTCAAGATCCGCAAGCGTTTGGAGTTCCGATCGGGTGATATCGGGCTCCTTAACCCTTGCGCAAAGGGACAAATATAGAAAATGCGCGTTGCGTTTTGCCACAAGTGCCGCGGGAGGCGGATCGACTGCCGTCAGTCTTACGGGCTCCGATCGGGTCAACCGACATGCTTCGTGAAAAGCGGCAGACGGCGTCTGCGCCTCGCCGCTCAGTCCCACGCGCGCATAGCCCAGATACATCCGCTTTGCTTTGGTCAGCAGTTCGAGGATATGAAAAACGTTTTCGCGGTAGCGATCGTCCGGCAAGGGATACAGCCGCACGCCGCTTGCCGCCATCAGATCGGCGTCCCCTGCCGACACGATGGCGCGGTAAGAGTCGATCGAAGGGCAATACCCTTCTGCGGCGCCCGTGACAAACAATGCTTTGATTCCGCTGAGGCGGCTCTCCCGCAAAATTCCCACAAATACGATATCGGGGCCTTGCGGCAGAACGGAGATCGTCACCGACGCGATGGCGGCATTCAACAGCGCGCCGTGCTCGGCAAACGTCCCCTCTACTTTGCCGGCAAGCCGCTCGGTTTCGTCCAGAATCGACAGCAGCGCGCCGGGGGCGCAACGATTGACCTCTTCTACCGGGTCGTCCCCCTCGAACATCGACGGATCGCAATCCTCGACAAAAGGACGGAGTGCGCGCACGAACGCGCCGAGATCGGACTTGCTTTCCGCAAGACGTCCGAGCCGTTCGGCAAGGCGCGCACGAACCGCTTCCACCCCGTCGGGGACCGTTCCGCGCCGAAAAGGCTCGGCAAACGCTTTGTAGTCGACGCGATATTTCAGACAATAGTTTTCAAAGGCATCGGCGTCTGCGGAAGATACGCCGAAAACGGGATTTTTGACCAGTGCAAACACATTGTCCCGCCGCCAACCCGTCCGAACGGCGTCGATTGCCGCAACGAGATATTTACTGACGACGGTGTCTGCCAACCGATAGGGACGATCGCAATAATACGGAATCTCGTAACGTTTGAAAATAGAAGTCAGCGCCTGATCGTCGGGATTCAGCGTAACGACTGCAATATCGCGATACCGCAACCCTTCTTCGGTGACCAGCCGACCGATTTCGACGGCAATCGCGTTCCACTCGGCGTAAACGTCGGGTTCTTCATACAAAACGAGGGCGTCCGAATTATGGTCGCAGGGCTTGCCGGTATACGAAAACAACGCGCGGTGCAATCCGTCAAACGGCGCGCTCAGCACCTCGAAAAACTCAAAACGCTTGACTTCGGCGTCAAGCCTTGCGGCAATTTCTTCCAGCGCGACGGCGGTTTCCGCGGGAAAAAATTCGGCGTTGTATCCGCCGCTTCCGCTGACGACCGCAACCGAAAGACAGCGCGCAACGCGCAACAATTCGGTGACGATCTGCAGTTGTTTGCCGCTGAAACGGTCAAATCCGACCAAATAAAAACAAGTGTCCGAAAACGCGTCGGTGCTTTGCAACGCTTCGATCAGACGGTCCAGCCGCCCCGTCGAATCGACCTCTTCCTCCGTCAGCAACCGTTCGTAGCCTGCCGTCAGCACGGCGATATCGTTCAGTTTGCGCGCCGTCGAACAGTTGCCGAGCTTTTGTGCCGCCTCTGCAATGGCGGAAGCGGTATAGCCGCCGTTGCGCATCGCGGCGACGACGGCAAACATTTCTTTGGCGAAGTCGGGGGTCCCGGACACCCGACGATAATAATTCAGGCGCGGCAGCTCTTCCGCGATCGCCCGCCGAAACAGCATAACCGCCCCTTCCTTGCTGAGACAGCGCGGCGCACGTCTGCCGAGCGTTCGCACGGCAAACCGACTGAACCCCGTCACTTCGACGTCAAACAGACATTGCACGCCAAGCCGCTCGAAGATTTCGCGCTCCACCGACAGCGTATACCGATCGGGCACCAGAAAAACGTGACGCGTTTTGCCGTCCCGACGGCGTCCCATCGCTTCTATCACGCGCGCCGTCGCGCCGTTTGCGGTATTGCTTTGGTATAACTCTAACTTCATGTCGCCCCCGACGGTTTTCTTGCTTCCATTATATCATTTCCGCAAGGGGCTTTCAACTCTATCTCTTATCGGGGGATAAAGATTTTTCCGACCAGAACGCTGGCATCGTCGCGCTCTTTGCCCGCTTCTCGTACCGTCGCTTCCATCACCGTTGCCGCAACTTCGTCGGGATTGCCGCTGCGAACGTTGCCGAGGAGTTCGATCAGTTTTTCCCTGCCGAGTACGTCGATCACGCCGTCCGACACCATGACAATAAACGTATTGGGAAACAATCTCCTGCGTTCGGTGACCGCTTCGACTTCTTCCAGGATCCCGATCGGCAAACTGTCCGACTCCACCACGTCCACCAATCCTTTGCGGACGATAAAACTTTCCCGACCGCCGACTTTGATAAATTCGGCACTGCCCGTAACGGTGTCGATGACGGCTATGTCGACGGCATTAAACTCTTCTTTCGAGCGGAGCGACAACAGACGCCCCACCGCCGACACTACCGTCATGTGATCGAATCCCGCACGGTAAAAATGTTCGATCAGCCCCAGCGCATAACCGCTGTTGCGATACGCCCCGTTCCCCGATCCCATCCCGTCCGAAAGCACCAACATTACCTTGCCGCCCTCCAATCGGATTGCCGACAGACGATCGCCGCTTGCCGCTTCGGGTTCGGCGGCAAGATTGCGCGCCCCGTAAACCACCGAATATACCGGCGCCTTGCCGAACTGCAACGCCGTATTTCCCTTGCCCGCTTCTTCCGCACGCACCAGCGTTACGCGGTTTTCAAACAATTCCATCACCGCTTGAACGGCGCGCTCGCGATCTCCGCTCGGAACCGTTACGGTGATTTCGTCGGGCTTCTCCTTGCCGTAGACCACCGCTTCGCTCGCCACGATACTTGCCGCCTGCAACGCGGCAACGACTTTCTGCTCGGTTTCGTTGTCATAAACAAGCGGCGCTTTCATTTCCTCTTCCATTCCTTTCAATACCCGCTTCAGCCCTTCGAGTTGCGATGCAAGCATTTCTCTGCCTTCTTCGATGTGTGACTTGCGGATTTCGCCGTCGGCATATTGCTCCGCCGCTTCGTTGGTCGCCGTGATCAGCCCGTTGATGCGTTTACAGCGCGCCGACAAAAACGGCGGCGTATCCAGAATCGTCGCTTTGCCCGTATCCATTGCCGCGGCAACCAGCTCGGACACCACGATGTCCGTCCCTTCTCCGCCCAGCGCTTTGCGGCACTGCTCTTCATAAGGACAGGGGTCGCAACACCTGCCGGCAACGACGCGGGTCAGGCGCGTGAGATCTTCTTTCCGATTGCACTCTCCCGCCTCGACGGACAGAATATCGCCCATTTCGCCGAACACCGCGCCGAGTCGCCCGAGTTTTTCCCCCGCGCGCTGTCTTTCGCGGTTGACAACGCTTTTGGACGCGGTTTTTTGCCCGATATTGGCAACGCGCATCCTGATCCCTTCTTTGACCGAGGGCGGGATCAGGCATACCGCCGCGCTCCCGACAAAGGGTGCAATCAAGCCGAGGTACGGCGTCGCTTCCCCAAACAGATATCCCGCAACAAAAAAAGCCGCCGTCAGCGCAAACGGAACGGCGAGCAGCGATTTGCGGTCAAAAACAGCCGCCGCACAGCCGAACACGGCGCCGTAAGCCGTCAGCGCGGGATTGCCCGTTGCGATCCCGGCGCCGACGCCGAGCCCCGCACCGACAATCAATGCCGCCGACTGACCGATCAGCAATGCCGCGGTCACGGCAAAGGCAACGACCAAGAAAAACGGTCTGAACCATCCGATTTCGATGGTTGCGATCCCGCCCAGCACGCCGATGGAAGCAATCAATGCGATCCGCTCCCCGTCGGTCGGCTGAAATGCCGCTTTCCGCACAAACAAAAAATACAAAACCGTGACAAAAGCATACAAAAAAAGCTGAGCAAACAACACCGATAGCGCCGCCCGCACGGCACCGTCGACGGTAACGGCGCCAAATACGATCACGGGGATTGCCGCGACGGCAAGGGTGATCTGCACGGCGACAAGCCTGACGTTTTTCTTAAGACGATAATGGACAAAGTACAGCGCGCCCAGTCCGAGGCAAGGCACGGCGGCGATGACGGCGGTCTGCCAACCGAAGTCAACAAGCATCGCGGCGCCCAAAAACAGCGGATACAAAATCAACTGATTGCGGCGATTGTAAGCAAGCGCAAACAAAAACGGCACGGCAAACGCCCTGATCCCCGTCCTGCGTTCGAGAAAGAGCAGATAACAAAACAACACAAAGGCTGCGGCGTAGCCCGCCACTGCAATCGGTGCGACCTTTTTCATTGCTATACGATAGCACGGAAAGGAGGTCGGAAAAGGGAAGATCGGGGAGAAAAAAGGGAGGTTATGACTTAATTCGTTTGATTGCTTCTATATCGAACTCTCCGTTGCCGATGCGATAGCGCAACAGAACTCTGCCGAGAATACTGTCGGTCGAACCCAATTCGCCGTTGCGGCTGTCCGAAGACTCGCCTCGATTGTCGCCGAGATAATAGAATTTTCCTTCGGGCACGGTGACGGGAGCGCGTTCTTCGTTCATGAGATTTTCGGGGTGGAGATACGGTTCGATCAGCTTTTCGCCGTTGCGGTAGACATAGAATACGCCGTCCGCTTCGCGGCGGATTTCGATGGTGTCGCCGGGAAGCCCGATGATGCGTTTGACATAATAGCGCTCGTTGCCGTTGCCGTCCGTCTTGTGGGTATTGAAAATCACGACGTCGCCGAAGCGGTACTCCCCGCGCTTATAAACAAGAAGCTTGTCTCCGTCGTAAAGGGTGTTGTTCATCGACGGTCCCGACACGGGAATCGTAAAAAACAGATAATTGCTGACCCCGTACGCCAACACCACGCAGACGATGACGAACAGGATATCGATCAGAACGGTTTTGAGTTTGCGGTTCATCTATACAAATAATACGTTGCCGAGCGCAACATCTCCTTTGATTTCGACCGAACGCACGTCCTTCCAGCCGACGAGCGGCATCATTCTGCCGTCCTTGAAATCGGAGGAGCGAAATCGGACACCCTTAAACATTCCTTTGGTATCCGAAACAAAACAGTTTGCGGTATACGCCGTAATGCCTGCGGGCGTAAGGCGTTCGAGCGTGACCGAAACTTCTTTGTCGGACGCGGCAAAAAAGTCCATCTGCAGGAATGCCGTTTCGGCGATACTTCCCGTGTCGACGCGATACGTCTTGAGTCCTCCTTCCGAATACAGTCCGTCCGGGCCGTCGGAGGGATGCACAATCCTTAGTCGGGGGACAAACAGCACCGGCGCTTCGCTTCCTTCGACAAAAGGATCCGTCCCCTGCGAAGCCGCATAAACGACGCGCGGCGGTGTTTTGGGCTCGGCGCGCACCGACATTCCGCCGAGTGCGGCATACTCGACCAGCGACGACAGCGTCAGCCCCCCCGCGTAATGCACGTTGGCAAACGTAAACAAAGGAGCGTCGGCGTCGTTGATTTCGGGCGAAGCCAGATACTGATTGTAGGATATGCCGATGCCGTCCTGTTTATGCCAGTCGCGCAGGCGGTGGTTGAACATGCCCGTGCTGTAATAAATATCGACCTTTTCGATGATCATTGCGGGATCGCAGTCGACGTCGATATACACTTTGCCGTCCTCACTGACGCGCACCGCAACCGCAGGGCACGTCGGCAGCATCCCTTCTCCGAAGAGATTGCGAAGCCAAAGACACAGCGAACAAAACGCGTCGGCATCGATATATTCCCCCGCCATCGGGCTGAACACCGTCGTGATATAGCCGGAAGGAAGCAATGCGGCAAGATTGTTGACGCGATCGACGTCGGCGATTTTGCTGTTGGTCCCGACCGCGAGAAAAACCGGAACGTCGACGTGCTTGGCGTACGCAACCGAAGCAACGCCCGTCAGCCAACACATCCGTTCGTCGTCGATTTCAAACTCTTTTTCTTCTCCGTACTTGTTCAGGCGGATATATTCGCGGTAGCCCGCGCCGTTGACGGCGGCAATCCCTTTGACCGCCGCGCCCGACCCTGCCGCCTGCATCGCAACTTCGACGGCGTCACCCAACCCGACCAGGCACGGCACACCGTAGTCATACCCTTCGGACGCTGCAAGAAAAGCCAGCGTTCGCTTCAGAATGACGGTGTAAAGATACTGAGAAGTCTGCAACGCCGTCGGCATCACTTTTTGCAGATGTTCGCCCGCTCGGTCGTAAAACCCGTATTCCAGTGCAGGCGGAAACACCGTCCCGTCCAAGCCCGAAAGATCGGGTAAAACCACGCAGAATCCCTCTGCGACCAGCCGTTCCGTAAACGTGCGGTCGGGAATCCGATGATATTCGGGGACAACGACAAGCGTCCCCGCGACATCTCCGCGGGGTTTGAAAATCCGCACCGATACCCGAACGGTATCGCCCGTTGCGGGATATGCGTTGATCAGATAGCGCGCCCGACCCTCGTCTTGTTCGACGATCTCGGCGGCGAAATCGCCTGCCGAGGGATCGTGATTTTGCCAGATGGTCTGGGGCAACAGTACTTTATATTCCATAGACAGGATCGTTACTTGTTATTTGCTTTGCCTTGTCTGCGATCGACGGCGCGCTCCAAGACTTTCTGAAGCTCCACCATCGGGATAATAAACAGCGAAGTAGCAAGAGCAATCGCCCATTCCGTTCCGCTCAGCATCGCCGCGTCGAACAAGGTTTCGCCGACACCGGGGATCACCAAGACCAAGACGACCAGAACGATTCCGATAATAAAGGAAATGTTGAGGAACTTGTTGGTAAAGGGGTTTTTGGAGAAGAGGCTGCCCTTTTGCGAACGCAGATTGTAGGAGTGGAACAGCTGAATCATGCACAGCGTGACAAACGCCATCGTCATGGCAACCGAATGATCTGCAATGCCTTCGGGCAGGACGTAGTAGCCGATGCAAAACGACGTCATAACGAGTGCGGTTTGCATAAAGCCCTGAATGAAGATGTCGCGCCCCGTCTTGCCGGCAAACAAACTGCTGCCGGACTTGCGGGGAGGATCGTTCATGATGTTGGCTTCCGCCGCTTCGGTGCCGAGCGCAAGTGCGGGGAGAGAGTCGGTGACCAGGTTGACCCAAAGGATCATAACGGGGGTCAGGAAGTCGACGTTGAGGAAAACCGTTGCGATAAACAGGCAAAGGACTTCCGCGATGTTGGCGGACAAGAGGTACTGCACCGCCTTTTTGATGTTGCTGTAAACTTTGCGCCCTTCTTCGACGGCGCTGACGATGGTTGCGAAGTTGTCGTCGGCAAGCACCATATCGCTTGCGCCCTTGCTGACGTCCGTCCCCGTAATGCCCATCCCGACGCCGATATCTGCCGTCTTGATGCTCGGGGCGTCGTTGACGCCGTCCCCCGTCATGGCGACAATCTTGCCTGCCGCCTTAAACGCCTTAACGATACGAACTTTGTTTTCGGGACTGACGCGCGCGAACACGCGGTAGTCCGACAAGTGCTCCATAAATTCGGCATCGCTCAGCTTGTCCAGTTCGGCACCCGTAATGACGAGCTTGCCTTCTTCGAGAATGCCGATTTCGGATGCGATGGCAGCCGCCGTATCCTTGTGGTCGCCCGTGATCATGATCGCGGTCATCCCCGCCTTTTTGCAAACTCGAACGGCGTCTTTGACTTCGGGACGCGGAGGATCGATCATGCCGACCAGCCCGACAAACACCATGTCGCTTTCGACTTGTTCGCAGTCGTTGTCTTCGGGCTTGATCGCCGCCGCCAGAACGCGCAAGGCTTTGCTTGCCATTGCGTGGTTGGCGTTGCGGACCGCCTCGACGTCGTCTGCCGTGATCGGGCGGACGCTGTCGCCGATCAGAATGCGGTTGCACCGCTCCAGCAACAGATCGGGTGCGCCTTTGATGTGACCGATCGCTTTGCCGTCTACCGTGTTGATCGTTGCCATCCGCTTGCGGACGGAGTCAAACGGGTTTTCGGCAATGCGCGGATAAAGCTCGTTCAATCCCGTTTTGCCGATATCCCGGGCATAAGCAACCAGTGCCGTTTCGGTGGGATCGCCCATCAGTTTGCCTTCCGCTTCGACGGTATCGTTGCACAATGCCATCGTGCGCACCAACGTTTCGGCAGAAACGCTTTCGGCAGGTTCGGCGCCCGCCGCATACAGCCCGGTTTCGGGCGTGTAAAGCTCTTTGACCGTCATTTGATTGAGCGTCAGCGTGCCCGTTTTGTCCGAACAGATGATTTCGCAGCAGCCAAGCGTTTCGACCGCGGGCAGATTGCGCACGATCGCTTTGCGCTCGCTCATCCGCTGTACCCCGATTGCCAAGACGATCGTTACTACCGCCGGCAATCCTTCGGGAATCGCCGCTACGGCAATCGCTACCGCCGTCATAAACGCGTCCATGATCAGATCGACAACGCTTTCGTCCCCGCCGCCCGTCACGCCGCGGATGACCGCCGCGGCAAAGATCACCGCTGCGATCGCAAGCACGATAACGCTGAGCATCTTTGCCGTCTTGGCAAGCTGTACCTGAAGGGGCGTCTTGCCCGCTTCGCCTTCGTTGAGCATCGTGGCGATTTTGCCGACTTCGGTCTTCATGCCCGTCGCAACGACGACGCCCTGCCCTCTGCCGTAACTGATTACGCCCGAACTGTAACACATATTGCCGCGGTCACCGAGCGGAGCGTCCTCGCGGTCGATCACCTCGATTCCTTTTTCGCTCGGGACGGATTCGCCCGTGAGCGCAGCCTCTTCCACTTTCAGGCTCGCCGCTTCAAACAGCCGAATGTCCGCCGGCACGATGTCGCCCGCTTCCAGCACAACGACGTCGCCCACCACGATGTCTTCGCTTTTGATTTTGGTCAGCGTTCCGTCGCGGATGACTTTGGCGTACGGCTTGTTGAGATTTTTGAGCGCGTCCATCGCCGCTTCCGCTTTGTTCTCCTGTACCAGCCCGATCACCGCGTTGATGATGACGATCAGCAGAATCAGCGCGCTGTCCACCAGCTCGGCATAGTTTTGTTCGACGATCGTCAAGATCCCCGAAATCAGCGCCGCCGCCAACAGAACCAGGATCATTACGTCTTTCATCTGATCGATGAATTTCAAGAACATCGACCTCTTTTTGGCGCCTTGCAAGGCATTTTTTCCGTCCTGCTCCAGGCGGATTTTTGCCTCCGCTTCGGTCAAACCTTTTCGGTCGGACCGCACTGCGGTCAGAACATCTTCGATCGGTTGGGCGTGAAACGGTTTCATTCTCTCTCCTTTCCTTATATAATGATGGGGGGATAATAATTTATGTTAACATAATTCCAGCGGAATTGGAACCATATTTTACCAACTTTTTATGCGGGGAACTGCACCGACGAAGCGGGAACGGCAAGATCCCGCGTCCCGTCGGTCACCGACGCGCTCTGAATCCGAACCGTCGTTCCGCCCGCACCTTCCAGCGTCAAACGCACCAGATCGCCGTCTTCCGCAAGGGGCGTATCGCCCTCGGGCGAATACAACAAAATCGTCGTAACGGTGCCTTGGGTATGATAGCGCATTTCCCAATCGGGGCGGGCGTTGACTACGGACGCGACCGAAACGCCTTCGGCAACGACGACCGAGAATCGTATCACATAAAGATTACCCGCCGCCGCAACGCTCCCAGCCGAAACGTTAAGCGTCTTTCCCGTCGCGCGCATACTCAGCCGGAACGGCGTGTCCGACGTTCCGCTCGCCTGTACGCGATAGGCAAACGTTGCGGTTTTGCCTTGATACGTCACCGTGATCGTTCCCGTTCGCCCCGCGACGGAAGTGTCGAATCCGGATACCATTTCTTGCGTTACGGGTATCGTTGCGGTCGTTCTGTCGGTGTAGGTCACCAGAATTTTCGCCTTGGCGAAATCGATCTTTTGATCAACGGCATAGACTTCTTCAAACGACCCGTCGATGATCTCGATCTTCGAAACCGTCTTTTGTTTTTCGGCGCAGGACGCCCCGGTCAATCCCGCAACCACAATCCCCGCGATCAGCAAGATTACAAGCAAAATCCGTCGCGCTTTCATTGTTCCCCCTCCTCCTTAAGTCGAACGGCGATCAGATTGCGGGCAATCTCGTTGAGCGGCATGTTTTTCTGTTCCGCCGCCTTGCGTACCCACTTGTAAAAATCGGTCAGCGACACCACGCCGTCCCCGTCATAGTCCGACACCACCGGTTCCGCCTTGCCCGCGACCATTGCTTCTGCAAGCGCGCCGACGTCGTCGGAGTCGAATGTGCCGCTGAAATCGGCGTCGCCCTTCAGATAAACGCGGAAGGTATAGACGCGTTGTCCTGCGGTATTGTCGATTGTGAGTTCGCTCCCGCCCGTTACGAGTTCGTCCGCCGCCTGCGCACACGAAATTTTCAGGTAAGACGCAACCTTGAACAGCGACATCAGTTCGGCAGCGGTCATACTGCGCTCGGTGACGACGGCGTTTTTGTTGCGCAGCAGCGACGCCCCCTGCCCCTCGATAAACGTCAGTGTGGAGGAAGTTTCTTTGGCGACGGCGACGTTGAAACGAACTTCGGCTTCCCCTTTGGTCAGCCGAACGGTCTGCGTACCCGTACGCGTAGGCGAATAGGTGCAGTCGAACGCCGTACCGATTGCATTCCCTTTGTATTGCTCGGTTTTGCCGCTGTAATACGTGATGGTGATCTGCATCCCCGACCAGTTGATTGCCTGCCCGTAGGAATAATCGGTATAAATCAAGCCCTGATCGATCGTTGCACTGCTGACGCCGTCGGCAACTTCGACCGTAAGCTCCAGCGTGACGTCCGCCGCCGAAATGACGACACGGTGTTTGCCGACGACGTCGGCGAGATAGCCCGTCACGGTATATTGCGCGGCGCTGAGTTCGACGCCCGACTCGGGGGACGAGGCATAATGCGCATAAACGCGCGGACTAAAGGCTTCGCCGTAGCTGTAAATTGCTTTGATGCTGCTTTCGGAAACGGCAAGAAAGCTGATATAATCGGAATAAATCACCTTCCACTTCCACGTCGTCCCCGTCGCTTTGTGCACAAACGACACAAACTGCTCGACGCCGACCGCGGTCACCACGGGATCGGGTCCGTACTCGAAGGCTTCCGCCGAAAACGAAATCGTTTTCGACGCCCCCGAACGGTACTGTACCGTATACGACGACGCGGGATCGAAGGCTTCGCCGTAACGATAGGTCAGGCGCGGCGCCGACAGCACCGAAATCCCGTCGACAATATCTTCGACAAAAACGGAAAACTGCAGTTCGAGGGGGTTGCCGTCCGCGGTTTTTCCGTTGAAACGGAACACACCGGTGCCCGCGCCGACACGCGTGGTATCGACCAGTAATTCATAGGGCTGTACAACGGGCATGCTCCCTTCTTTTGCCCAGATCAGCCGAATGTTTTGAGGATCGGCAACTTCGCCGTAGCGATAAGTCGCGGTTCCCTCCGCCTCCGCCCGCACGACGTAGTCGTAAAAAATCACTTCGATTTCCAATTCCCGGTTGAGGTACGGAAATCTGACCGACTGATATCCGTCGACCAATTCGGGATCATAAATCAACTCCGCGGGATCGACGGGTTGATCGGGCTGTCCCGCAACGCGAAGGACAAGCCGCGGGGTTTCGCCGTAAAGATACTCGGTGTCCCCTTCGAGCGTTCCCGCAAACGCCGCGGGATCGACGCCGTACACCGCAATCGTCGCCGCGGCAAACGCTTCCGTCGCAACGGTGCTGCCGGACTCCGTCGTCGTTGTGCGATTGACAAATACTTCCACCGTCGCTTTGCCCGCGCCTAAGCAAGGCTCAAACCCCGAAATCCGATAATACACCGCCGCGGCGGGATCGTCGCCTACTACCGTAACGCCTATTTCGTCGGCAATCAGTACCGTCAGTTCGGGGGACGTTCCGAGCGGATACCAGAAGACCCCTTCGTCGTCGCCGCCCGTAACCAACAAGCCTCCCCGCAGTACGGTCTGCACCGTTGTCTTTGCCGAAACCGTTTGTCCGTTGCGCACTTCAAAATATTCAAACGTCACGATTTGGGTCCCGATCACCATAGGATTATATCCCTTAACGGTCAGTTCTGAAATTTCGACGCTGCGCATCAACCCCGACGCCATACGAAGAGAAACGGTATCCGCTTCGCCAAACGACTCCCCGTACCGTAGCGTTTTTTTGAGATCGCTTAGCTCCATCGCCACGGCATAATCCTTGACATCCGCCGTAAACGCCACCGAGACGGAAACGCCGTTTTCGGTGTAAATCAACCAAGTTGCAATCGAACCGAGCGTCCGGAACAGATCGACGCCTTCGCCGTCCGCGTCCACAAGCGTTCCGCGTGCGGCAGGCACTTCTTCGGTCGTGCCGTCGGCATACGTCACGGCAAGAATCCCCGCCGAAAGATCGGGTGCTTCGCCGTAAAGATAGGTATCCTTGGGAAGTTGCGCCCATTGCGCCGACAACGGATCGTTAAACACTTCCACCGTAAAACTTCCGCCCGCCACACCGTAATACTCGATCCGCACTTCCTGCACCCCGACATATGCGGGGTTAAAGCTTCCTGCAACAATCGCGTCCGCTGTCAGCGTCTGCTCGATTTCCTGCCCGTTTTTGCCGACGATTTTCAGCATTCCGCCCGTGAGATCCAGCGCTTCGCCGTAGCCGTAGCGCGTTTTTTGCGGAACCGTAATCAATTCGACCGACTCGATCCCCGCATCTACCGTCACCGTACAGGAAATTTCAAATTTCTCCCCGTTTTCGGCAATGATCACGGCGCGAACCGTCGCGCTCCCCTGCTTATATCCCGTCAGTTTGCCGTCCTTGTCGACGGTCACCACCGAAGGATCGTCCGACGTAAACGTTATGCTTTGCCAAGGATCGGCGTCCTCCGGAATCGCCACGACGTCGAGTTTTGCGTCGCTGCCCAGCATCATCCATTTTTCGGCGTCGGCAAAACGATACCCCTCGGCAGGAATTTTTCGTTTTAATACGACATGAAGCCGTTCGGTTACGTCACTGCCGTACACGCGAACGGTGATCGTAACCGCACCCGCGCCTTCCAGCACTTCAAACGTACCGTCCGACAGAAAGCGAATACAGTCCGGGATATCGGTCTCGAACGTTACGATCCGCATGGAAGCGTCGGTCGGCAGAACGGTAAACACGACTTTGCCGGTATCGCCGACATAAAATTCGGCCTGCGCGACATACGCCGTAACATGTGTGGGCGCGACATACGCCGAACCCAACAGACTTCCGAACGCCGTCGTTGCATTGTATGCGCCGCCGTCGCCGCGGTACTCGACCATCCCGTCCGAGCGCAAAAACGCCGAGTGTGTCGCACCTGCGGCAAGATCGATCACGCCGCGCAAATCGCCGACATCCTGTTCGCCGCCGAGGTTGTTTCCCGCGCCCCAGCCGACGACGGTGCCGTCGGCGCGAAGTCCCAGCAGATGACTGTCGCCGGCGTCGATCTTGACGACGCCTTCCATCTGCTCAAGCAAGCGGTATCCGTCGGTATCGGCAATGCCGACACTGCCGTCCCGATACAAAAACGCCACAAAAGTTTCCCCCGCCGCCGCCGTGACGACGTTTTGGTACGTCCCCGAGAGAACCCCGTCCGGAACGTCGCCTGCAAACACGACGCTGCCGGCATAGGTAACGCCGACCACATATCGCGCTCCTGCCGAAATCCCGACAATCCCCTCCCAGGCGGCGACCTCGCACTGACCGACGTCGTTAAGACCTGTTGCAAATACTTTGCCCGAAAGATCGACGCCGTAAGACGTATACCGCCCCGCCGCAACGGTACGGATATTTTTCCACGCCGAAACGTCCCCTTCGCCGTAAACGTTACTCCCGACCGCAACAACGCTCAGATTGTCGAGGAGCAACAAGGTATGGGTATCACCGACCGCCCCTGCCGCGACGTTACGGTACGCCCCGACCGCCCACTGCCCGTCGGTACGGTTGCCGCTGACCAAAGGCTTCCCGTCCGTCCCGATTGCAAGCGTTAAGCGTTCGCCCGCCGCAACCGACATCGACGCGGTCTTTGCCGCCTGCACAAACGGAATCCACTCCGTTTCGGTCAAAGCGAGTTCTTTGGTCGCCACCACCGCAACGTCGCCGTCTGCATCGACGGCATACACGACGATACGCTTCGGTACGTTGCTTCCTTCGATCAGCCCGCCGGCAAACAGCCGATCGAGAAGGTTACCCTTGTCGTTGACGATAAAGGGACAGCGGAAAAACCGTTCGCCCGCAAGGTACCGCTCCTGAAAAACACCGATATTGATTGCGCTCTCGGCAATTTGATTGCCGTCACCGTCCGTGAGCGTCACGCGCAAACCGCCGAGATAAGACGGTTCGATTTCGCCAAAGGAAAGCCCTGCTTCCAATCCGACGTAACGATCGGTTTCGAGCAACGCGTCTCCGACCGAAATTTTGTTTTTGAAATAGTCGTTCGAGATATTGTCCTTCCCGTTCAGCCTGACCGAAAACTCGATCGAAGACGGGCTTTCGGACAAGACTTCGATGACGATCCCCGTGTTGGTTCCGTCGCTGTAATACAGATTGCTCTGATCCCATTTGGCGGTTCCGCTCGTTGTCCCCACGCTTGAAAACACCGAGTTGGCAACCGAGAGATTTGCCCGTTGTTGATCGGTCAGGCTCTTGTTGTATACCCCCGACAACGATCCTCCGACCGACGGTCGATAGACATACAATTCGTCGGGCTTGGACGAGGAACGGTATTGCGCATTGCTGTTGCCGTACACTCCCTCCCGAATGCGATAAACCAGAAGCCCCGAGCCGGGGAGGGAAGCGTCGTAACCTCCGCCTTCCGTTCGGGTACGATACTCGACCATCAGATATTCGTTGTTGCGTTCGGTGGGAATCTTGTAGGCAAGAACTCCGCTCTCCGACACTTGAGAAACGGGCGAAAGCCGATAAACGCCGTTGTGCGCAACCGTAGCAATCTGCGCGTCCGAAATCCCTCCGATATATTTTCGGCGCATATAAGTCGTCATATATTGCGGAACGTCGGCGTTGATTGCCATCAGATCCCACACACCCACGGGAACATAATCCTTATTGTAATGATAGAGGTCGGGCGCGCCCAGAACATGTCCGAATTCGTGGCAAACGACGCCGCTGTTCAGCTGGTTGAGAAAATTGAAGCTGTACGGTCCGACATAAAGCCCTTTCAGCGTGGGATCTTCGGTACTCATATCCTTGAGATTGGAGGAATGGGGCCACAACAAACCGCCCCAGGACGTGCTGCTGTCGCCTCCGATCAGAAAGTTGACCGAGTCGATCTCGCCGTCGTTGTCGATATCGAGATCGTATCCCGCAACCGACAAATACGGTTCCGCCGCCTTGACGGCACCGCCGAGAAGTTCGCTTTCGCGCTCGGCGCGCACAGGCGACCCTTCTCCGACATTGTAATGCGATCGGGCATTGGGCGCGGTATAAACAAACAACTGTCCGTCGCGATACGGAAACAGGGTTTCGACTTTTAAGGACCCTTGAGACATGACGTCGTAATAGTCGGTCAAAGAATTGGTTTCGCCCGTAAACACGTCGATAAACCCGTGATCGGTAAGAATGTTGCTGTCGTCGCGGAACACGATCAGAATCGTCAGATTGACCACCGTCACGGGGGTCGCTGCGGAAGAAAGCAACGGCTCGCTGCGAACGGGTGCGATTTCCTCGATCAAAAGATCGGGGTTTCGGACAAAATCGACTTGATCGAACGTCATTTTGTCCACGCGTTCGATCCCTTGCGGATCTGCCGTCACCGAAACTCCGGACGAAACGAGTCTGCCGTTTTGCTCGGTAGCGTACGTCAACGAATCTTCGTCGCGGATCAGCAGAAAATAGTCGGCATCGTGACAAAAACGGTAATCTCTCGTCCCGCTCTCATAAAACCGTACGGTCTGCCCGTCCACTTCCATCACGCGCTCGAACGTATATATTCCGAACGGCGTCCCCGTCTGCGTCGACGGCACGGGCGACCCCGTCGCCCATACGGCAACGGCGGCGATCAGACACACGACCGCAAGTCCTATGACTATCTTGATGCTCCGATTCCGCTTTTTCATACTCATATTATATCACGCCCGCGCGCGCGGGTCAATATACCCCTCTTTCTCTAAATCGCTCGGTCGGATTATTGCCCCCTTCGTCGCACGACGCTGTAACGATTCGGTTTTTTCTCCGACCCGACAGGACACTGCAGATCCTTTTCCGTCTGTTTGCACAAAGCCCCGCCCCGAATTGTTCGGGCGGGACTTATCGTGTATCATTTGATGTTTTGGGCTACTGAAACGGCTCGTTTAGATATCGTTTTCTCTTTTTAGACGTTTTGCTTCTTTTTTCGCCTTCCTACGCCACTGATAATACGGAAACAATATGATCAACAACAAAACCGAACCGACCGCGCTGACCCATGTAAGAGACGCGATATCAATCGTCACCATCCCCGCATAAGTCTGTAGCATATCCGAAAGCCCGGCAACCATTTCGTTTTGCTCCGCAAGCTGTGCGATTTTGTCCAGATTGCCAAGAATCAACATCGGAACACCCACAAAAAAGACGTGCGGCATCCACCCGAAAAACCGCGGGAAAAACATTCCGACCGTCTTGTTGTATTTGGAAAACAAGGTCTTGACAATGATTTTCAGCAGGAAATATACCCAAGCCGCCGCAACAATAAGCGTAAAAATCCCGAGGGCTTTCATCCCGATTTCCAGATAACGCGTGCTCTCGCCCAGTGCCGCTTCAACCTGCGTTACAAAATACGCTTTGACGTCGTCCAGGTTCTCAAATTTGATGACCGCGCCGTTTTCGTCTTTCATCTCGCCTTTGTTCAACAAGCTGACGACAGCGGTTTCTTTATTGATTTCTCCGTCAATCTCCAGCTGCTTGAGCCCCTCTTCGTATTCGTCGATCACTTCTGTTTTGAGTTCTTGCGCCTTTGCGTCTATTTCCGCCTGCGTAACCGTCGTTTCGCCCGTCTGCTGCTTCAGCTCGGTTTCGGCATAAACATAAATCAGTTTGTTCAGCGTTTCGGATTCTTCCAGAATTTCCTTGGATTCGTCGGCTCCTCCGTTCAGCACGGCGGTTACAACGGTAGCCAATTCATCTTTCAGCGTTGTGATATCTTTATCCGTCACCCCGTACTCGTTTTCAAGCCGGTCACGGATTTCTTCCTCGCTGACTTCGCCGCCGCTCGCTTCCTCCAGCTGTGCCCGAACTTCGTCTTCCGCTTTTTTGACAACCTGGTTAACGGCCTGCCCGACAACGGCGGGCAGCGCTTGATCAACGGCATCCATCAGAACATCTACAACTCCGCCGATTTCGCGTTGCAACAATTTCTGAACTTGAACCGCTGCGTCGCCGATTGCGGACTCGATCAAATCCTTGCTTTTGAAATCAAGGTTGACGGGAATCGTAAGGTTGACTTCTTTCAGCATTTCGGAAATTTCCGGGGTTCCGGCAGCGTCTCCCTCTCCCGATGCGTCTCCTTCGCTCTCCGTCAAATTCTGCTCTCCTATCATTTGGGACATCGTTTCGCCGTCAATATTAAGCGTCGCGGTGATCGTTAAAAAACTCCCCGCAATCAGCGTAACGGCCGCCACAACGGATATGACCGCCATGATAATGTTGCAGATGACAATTTTGCCCTGCTTCATAAATATTTCTCCTCCTTAGTATTATATGTTGAGCCTGTTCTTGCCATGCTGTTAGGCAGAACTGCTTTACTCCTAAGTAAATCGATTCCCGCTTGCATGTTTTCTCATATTTTTGAAAATTCCGCTTGCGGTACGATCGGGGTGAGGCGTGTCGTAGCACACGCCCCACCCGTTTGTTTAAGATCAGACGTCGGCGTATGCCCTGATCAGGATGGTGACAATCAGCGGGATCTTTTCTTGCTGCGATCCGCCAAAGCTCATTTCGGTCTCTATCGTGTAAAGTGTGTCGCTCTTTGCCGCCGAGTTGATGCCTGCGACACCGCCGTTGACCGGTACACCGTAGGAGGTATCGCTCCAGCCCATCAGCGTCGAACGGTATACTTTCGCCTTGCTCCACGGAGCCAGGTAGCAGTAATCCCATTCCCAACCCGGATGTCCTTCTTCCTCGCCGATTCCGAACCAGCCTCCCGCCGTTCCGGCTTCGGCATCGCGGTGGCTGCGGACAACGACGACGGGGAGATTGCGGATGTCGAACCGTTCACCCTGTTGCAGTGTAATCCGCAGAATGTTGTTGGGCTTGAAGGCATCGGCCTGTACGTCGTAAAGCACTCTGTACGGCGATTCGGTTACCAGCAACGTCGTGCCTCTGTAAGTGTAACCTTCGTTGACGGGGACCGTCGTGGGATATGCCCATGCAAGTCCGTTCATCGACGGTTTGACCTCGGTGGGCACAAACATCGAATCGGGATGATGCAGTTGCACGCCCCAGTACATCAACGGATCCGATCCGGCTTCGGTCTTGTTGGCGCCGTTCTTATCCAGATTGACGGGTTTGACGTACGACGAGAACAGAATCTTGCCGCCGACCGACTTGTCGGGATCGGGATATACACGGTCTTTGGTTGCATCCCATTCGAGCGTATACGTTACCGAACTTCCGTCGTCGACGGTCTCGCCGTCCCCTGCCGTCTTGCGGATCATCGGGGTATGGGCAAGTGCCGTCACGGTATTGCCGTTCAGGCGGAAGCCTTCGACGGGTTTGGCGGGATCGCCGTCTTGCAGAATCGTTTCGTCTACCACATTGTACTCGAGTGTATCTGCGTATTCGACGGGAATCTCCTTCGCGCCGAGCGTTCCGTTGGTTGCCGTCGAGAATACCTGCTGATAGGTCGAAGGCAAGGTCATGCTTTCGCCGACGGCAAGCGCGTAGGTCGAGTAAATCGTCGTGTTGACGAGTTTCTTGGGCGAAACGCGGAATTCCCAACGCACTTCCTGACCGCCTCTTCCGCCCAGCGTAATCTTGGCGTACTGGCTTTCGTAGGTCTGCGCGTTGAAGTTGACGTCATCGAAGCTCCACTCGTTGTAGTTGGAGAGGAAGTTACCGCCGCCCGACACCGTAAAGCTGAAGGTCTTGGAGGGATCGCCGAACCGGATGGCATAAACATTGTTGGTTGCGCCGATGCTCGTGACGGTAATCTTGTACTGCTCCGAAGTGCTGTAGAAGTTGGTGACAACGTTTTGACCGGGCATGAAGATGATCTCTTCTTCGCCGTAGTTTGCCCCGAGTTCCTGGAAGATGGTTTCGTTGGGCAGAATCCACGGATCGACGGTGAAGCCGAAGTTGAAGCTTTGATTGTCCATTTCAACCTGCATGCCGCTGGTCAGTTTGTCTTTGTTGTAGTAAACGCGGACCTTGTTGGAGCTGCCGTTGGACCAGTACGTTTCGGTGCCGTAACGGTGAATGTCGTTTGCCTCCATCCAGGCGTTAATCTCGGCGTCGGACATGCCTGCAAGTACGGTTTCGGTGTCGATGGTTTCGGCTTGCTCCTGCGTTCCGACATACAAGCGGACGTAGTCGGGAAGTTTAAGGCCGCCCTTTTCGATGAAGAAGTACGGATTGCTGATGTGATAGGTGTACTTCTGTTCGCCGCCGCCTTCGTTGCGGGTCAGCAGTCCTTGCGAAATGATCGAAGCGTCGATCGTCGCGTTTGCCCACTCGACCAACGAGGTCTGATAGATCGAAGAGATCTCGTTGTAATAATCCATACCGATGATGTACTGTTCGGCAACGGGAATTTCTTCGATCGCCTGTTGTTGTTTGCGCGCGCCCATTGCAAATCCGGGGATGGAAATGTAGAACCGTGCGGGCTTGCCTTTGAAGGTCACCGAGCGCGTGTTGTCGAGCGAGAAGCGGATGACTTCGTCCTTTTCTTCTTCGAGAACGATGATTTCGTATCCGGGCGTCTCGTTGTTATAGGTGAAGTTATGTTGTCCTGCGGTATCGAGCAACGTTCCGCCGACGGTGAAGGTGATGGACTCGCCTTCGATGAAGTTGACGGTGAATTCTTCGCCGGCACCGACAAAGACGTCTTCGGCAATCGCGGCGGCAAGATCGATGGTCGACATATAAGCGTACGGGTAGATCTTGTCGACGCCGGGTTTGCGAAGGTTGGTGAAGCTTTCGACGCGGCGGTTGAGGATCTTGGCGTAGAACATCATCTTCTGCTCGCCGTAGCCTTCTACCGAAATCGTGGCGTAAACCTTGGTGTCGAGGCTGCCTTTGTACGAGAAGTGCGCCACGACGTCGGAGTCATCCCAGGTTACCTTAACGCGGGCGTCTTCGGCGCCGTAGTTATAGTAAACTTTTTCGGACGAAGCGGCAAATCCGAGGGTGCCTACGGTGGGATAAATGTTGCCGATCGCATACCCTTCATATTCTTTGAAGGGGTCAACGATGAAGCCGCTGCGCGACTGACCGCTGGGCATCCGGAAGGTGCCGTAACGCGGCGCTTCGGATGCGTTGAACAAGGACGTCACGGTACGGTCGTCATAACGCACGTCGATGACGTGAGTCTGCAATCCGCCGATCTCGTTGCCGATGGTGGCGTAAATCCGTCCCGTACCGCCTTCGTAAGTGATATCACCCACGATGCTGTTGCCGATGAAGGACTTCTTGGCGTCGGTCATGTCGAATCGGACTTCGTACGAAGCGTTGCCCGAAGGCGTTGCGATCTCGTATACGGCGTCGTCGAAGTGCGGATTTTCGACATAGTAGTTGCCCTGCCCGTCGTCGCCGAGGTTCTTAATGCCGAAC
Source organism: Candidatus Stercoripulliclostridium merdipullorum (assembly GCA_018713745.1). Lineage (GTDB taxonomy): Bacteria > Bacillota > Clostridia > Christensenellales > DTU072 > Stercoripulliclostridium > Stercoripulliclostridium merdipullorum. The sequence goes on from DVOH01000046.1 coordinate 36,388, forward strand.
GGGTCGACGTTGATGCGGTTGGGCAAGCCGCCCTGATAGGTCCGGTCGAGCACGGTGACGAACAGGTCGCGCGTAATGGTCGCCGCACGCGCCGCCGTTGCTTCTTCGGGTCCGAAGGTCAGTTCGACTTTGACCTCGCGTCCGGTGTACAGGTTGTTGACGTCGGTCGGAAGTCCGGTTGCGAGATCGTAAATGTTGTAGTTGTCCGCATTCAGCGCATAAGTGATGGTCTTGCCGCCGAAGAGATGTACGCGGACATGGCGGTAATAGAAGAAGTCGGGATCGTCAAACGCTTCGCTGTACGGTGCGGTGAGCTGATATGGATCGATCGTCAGTGCCGAACGGATTTCTTCGTACGAATCTTCCGCGCCGGCGGGATCCTTGCTGACCGTGACGGTAACGATGGTGCGGTTGAGTACCTCGACGGGGAACTCGAGGGATTGCTCCGCCATCCGGTTGCCGTCCTCGTCGTAAACGTAAATCGTTGCGACGGCGGCGTTATTGTGTTCTTTGTCGAAGGTGCCGCCGGCAAGCGTCATGCGCTCGACGATCTTGCTGACATCCCAGACGAGATCGACTTTCATCAGTTCGTCCGAGTTGAAGAAGCGTGCATAAGCGGTATCGGGCAATCCGACAAATCCTTCAAACGGTTCGACGGTCAATCCCGTAATTTCGGCTTTGCCGCTTGTCGTATCTTCGGTGACGTTCAGGATGGAGGTTTTGTCCTCCGGATCGATCTGAAGCCCGACCAGCTGCGTCGGCTTGACGCTGACGGGAACACGGAAGGTTTGCTCTTGCCCTTCGATATTCTGACCGATCGTCGCGTCGACGAAGAAGGTTCCGCCGAGGAAGGTATAGCGGAGTCCGTCGGTATCCCAATCGATGGGCAGAACGGTTTCGCCACCATTTTCGAAGAGAACGGTGTAGCTCTTGACGAAGTCTTTAAGTCCGTCGAACGCGTCAACCTTAGACCAGTTGAAGTCGGGGATGGCGTCGACGACCGTTGCCGCAGCGGCGGCAAGATATGCCGCGTCAAACATGCGGTCGGCGTCGATTGCCACGACGAGCTTGCCGTTTGCGGCGTAGGACAACCGGACGAAGTGTCCGCCGTTGAAGGTGTACTTGCCGTCTTCTTCGGACAGGGCTTCGGCTTTGAGCAGTGCGACAAACTTATCGTATGCCACTTCGCTGACGCCGCGGTAGACCAAATAGGTACCGCCGCCGTAAATGTACGCGTTTTCGAGATCGCCGTCGGCTTTCAGGAATACGCTGAGCGGGTTGTACGCCATGCTCTGCGATGCCGCCGCCGCAAGATAGGTTGCGTCATCGGTCATCGGCACAAAGTTTTCGGAGCCGATTGCGACGATCAGCTTGCCGTTGGTTTCGTCCAGGAGAATCCGGATGGCAACGGGCTTCAAGCCTTTTTCGATATAGAACACTTCTTGCTCGGCGTCGTAACGCAGTCTTCTCGTTCCGGTCAGGACGACATACGATCCGTCTTCTGCCGTCTGTACCGTGTAGCCCGCCGCTTTGATCCGCGCGATCAGCGCGTCGAGATCGTCTGCCGTCACCTGCCCGTCCGCCTTGCCGGCAACGATGTAAGTGACGTATTCGCGGCTGACGTTGCCGTAAGCGTCGGTCACGGTCTGGAACTCGCGATAGGCGTGTTCCCCTTCGATGCCTGCGCCGAACAGATCCTGCAGAATTCCGCCCTGCAGCCCTACCGCATAGAGCTCGGCAAGTCGCGCCGACGAGTAGTCGGCAAAGGTTGCCGCAGCGTCGCCGTAGACGATCAGCATTCTGCCTGCGTCTTCCAGAATAATCCGCGCCTTCTTGCCGTCGGCAAATACCGCGGTATAGTGCGTTACGCTTCCTTCGTCGGCGGTAATGACGGCGTCGGGATAATCTTTTTGGAGTTTCAGGAGATACTCTTCGAAGTAGGTCGTGCCGAGCGTGACGTCATATTCGATGACGTAGTAGCCGACAACGGTCTCGGTCGCCTGCCCGTCGATGACGAGGGTCTTGGACTCGCTGTAAGCCACTTTGATCTTTTCGCGTTCGCCGAAGATGGAAAGCGTCGGGTTGCTGATCTTCTGCATGTTCGCCGCCGTATAAAGTTCGCCGACGGAGTAGGTTCCGAACTTGGCGTAGCGGCTGCCGAACGCCACCGTCAGGCGGCTGCCGTCATAACGGAGGTGCGCAACGTTCTCGCCGATTTCGACGATGTGGGTCGCGGTTTCGGCGTGATAGGACACTTTGTAGCCCGCGTCGCGGACGGCGTCAAGCGCACGGTTGTAAGTCGTCTGGGTTACGCTTTCGTAAACGGTGTAGTCGATCGTCAACACGAAGTCGCCGTCTTTGGTCGAAGCGGTCTGCGTTTCGCGGAAGGATGCCGCGGGCGAACCGATGCCGGCAAAGAAGGCATCGAAGGGGCTGCCCGACGTCGAAGCGGCGTCGGCAAGGAAGTCTGCCGAATATTCGCGGTACTCGAAGCCCGTATCGCCGGTTGCGATAATCATCTTACCGCCGACGTAACGGAGGGCGATGTCTTTGTCCGCGCTGATCACACCGTAGTAATAATCGCGATCGCGGTCGTAGGTCAGCTGAACGCCTTCCTTCTTCATCGTGGCGATGTAGAGGTTGAAGTTGCCTTGCGAAACGTCTTTGTACACAATGTAGGTAACGCTCAGGCCGCCCTGGTTTTCGATGTACGAATTTTCGAGTACGGCGTTGTCGTCGAAGAAGATTCGATCGACACTGTAACCGATATGGATCGAATCGGTCAGGAATGCCGCGGTCTTAGCCGAGAAGTCGGCTTCGTTGGCACCGGCAACGATCAGCATCGAACCGTTCTCGGAGAAGAGGAAGCGCGCCTTGCGGTCGTCGTCCAGCTTGACATAGTAGTCGTAATTGCTGATCTTGGTAACGTCGTGCGAAGCGCCGATCTCGGCGATGTATGCGGCAAAGTACTCGTATTCGACATTGTTGTAGTTGACATAGAGGACTTCGACTACGGTGTCGCCGACCGCCTGCTTCTCGAGGAAGGAGGTTGCGTAACGCGGTCCGAAGTAAATATTTTCGTACACGCTGCCGATCAGATCTTCTTTGATACCGACGGCGATGCGGCTTTCAACCACGACGGTTGCCGAACGGGTTTCGCGCAGATCGAAGGTCTTTTCGGTTTGGGTTCCGCGCGGATCTCCGACGGTCACGACCGACGTCGCGCCGAGCGCGAAGCCGAGATAGTACTCTTTGTCTTCGTGGAAGCTCATCGGCACTTCGGGATAGCGCACGTTGACGAGAACGGTGCGGGTTTCTCCCGTCGGAGCGCCGGATTCGTCGAGAATTTCGGTGACGACTTCCATGTTGGCGCCGACCAGCTTGTCGAACTGATCTTCGACCGAAGAGTACGGATCGATATGAATATAATCGGGCAGTTTGTGCGACAGGATGCGTTCGCCCTTGACCGTCATCGTATGGGTCTGAGCAATGTATCCGAACACGTCGTTGCCGATCATGACGGTTACGCCCAGATCGCCGCCGGCAAGCGTCATTTCGCCGATTTCTTTGACAAAGACGTCAAAGGTGAGGCGTTCGCCGCTCTTGAACAGCACTTCCGCTTTGCTCGGAAGCTTCAGCGGATCGAAGGCGTAAACGGGCGCGGCGAAGTCGAATTCGCTTTCGACGCCGTTGTTGACGGTATAGTACGTCACGTCTTCGACCAGGCGGACGGTGTTGTTGACGAAGGTCACTTCAAACGCCACGATGTTGTTGGCATCGCTGCCGATGTAGGCGGTCGCCGTAACGCGTTCTTTGGAGTAGAAGTCGTTGGCATTGGCGCCGAGATCGAAGGTTACGGGGAGTTGATCGATCGTGCCTTCGGCGACGTCGTTGCGGTACACAACCCCGATCTTGGTCGGGAATTGATAGTTGTACGGATCGTCGACGATCAGCTCGGTCGAAACGGGACGGTCGATCGTCAGATCCTGGAGATGTCCTGCCAGGCTGACGCGGACATCGTTCTGCCACAGAACGGCACCGTCTTTGTCCAGACCGCCGACCGTTACGATAATTTCGCCGGTCGCGGCGGGCGAGAGACCGCCTTCGTCGGCATAACGCCAACCGAATACTTCAAAGTAATCTCTCGAAACCTTCGACGTCGTGTTGTGGATGCGTACGGCAAGGTCGGGATTGTGGAGCATCTTTTCGATGTCGCCGTTCGCGCCGCCCGCATAGTACTGGTTGATCATAACGCCGTCGGGAATCAGGATTTCGGCGACGGTGCTCTTGCGGATGTGAATCATCGCGTTTTCGAGCACGACGTTGCCGAACAGATCGTCGCGAACGACGACGTCGACGTAGAAGTCGCTTCCGCTGAAGGACGCGCCGTTAAAGTCGACGTTGATATCGTACTGCTTGCCGTCAATGCTGACCTTATCGCTGATATATTCGTCGATGGCGCCGCTCGAAGCCATATCGAAGGCGATGTCGGCTTCCATATCGATATAATTGACGCCGTCGAAGAATTTGACTTTCTGACGGTTGGAAATCAACGTCGAAACCGTTCCGCCCTGATCGGTATACGGCCATACGACGATATCCGCGACGCCGATGGGCTTGCGGTTATCGACGGTGTAGACCAGTTCGAGTTCCTGACGATAGGCTTCCGCGCCGATCAGCGCTTTAACCGTAAAGGTATGCGTGGTCGCGCCGTTTTCGGAAAGGAAGTTGGTCAGGTCGGGGACGGACCAGGTGAAGTCGCCGTCCGCAAGCGACAGTACTTCGGAGCTGTAAATATTGTCGATCGAGGTCCCGTAGTTGACGGTAATCGTATCGGGC
>DVOH01000047.1 GCA_018713745.1 Candidatus Stercoripulliclostridium merdipullorum
GTTAAGAAAACAGTCCGGGGGACTGTTTTTAGCAAGTAACGGGAATAGTCATTTCAAAACAAGGAATGCGGCACGGTATTTCGGATTTAAGATTGAATGCGTACAGACGGATAACGGACGGGAGCTTACCAAGGTATTCCCTTTGAGATACACGAAAGGAGAGGAAACTTAACCGACGTTATTCCAAGTGTTATTGCAACAGATGGGAATACAGCACAAGCAGATCAGACCGTATACGCCAAGACACAACGGTAAGGTGGAACGCAGTTACAGAAAAGACGGAGAGCGGTTCTATGCCGGCAGGAAATTCTACAGTTTGGAGAACCACAACAAGCAATGAAAGAGATGTATGAACGAGTACAACAACTTCCCGATGCGCCCGCTGAACCGGCTTTCGCCCAACGAATACCTTGCTTTCTTTTTTTCTAAGCAAAGTTTAACAAATGTTTGGCAAGCTTACAAGTGCATTTTTATTTATCAGTTAAGAGACTTTGAAAAAACTGATGAAATATGATATAATATGCTTAATGCTTAATAGAATGATTTCGGGAGGCGTTGTATGAAGCAATTCTGCATTCAGATGATAGATTTCCGCGTTACGTCAACGTGGTGGAAACGCCTTGTCAAGCATTTTATAAAACCGGGCGATGCGTTTGAAATTCGCTGTTGGAAAGAAGAAGTCGCGGAAATCACGGAGGCTACCTTCTACGGTGAGACGGTGGAGGATAAAAATGAAGTATCCATCAAGGGAAAGATAACTTCCGAACTACTCGATTTGTTGCTGGAAGAGCCTTTAGATAAAGATATTTACAATAAAATGACGAGGTTTTTTACCGTCAACGTAAAAAACGGTGCATGTGACTTTTGCAGCGCTCATTACGGCACGGAGATGTATATTGGCGTCGTTTCCAATGAAGATTTGACATTTTGCGAGCAGATCATGCAGGAATATGGCGACAGCTTCAGTATCCACATTTATGAATCGCTGTAAAATACCGGTTTTTTTGTACTGCCAAGCCAAACAAAAAGGAAACGGGATTGGTATCCCTTTTGTTTGCCTTCCCCATTGACTCACCAAATCCTGCGTCTGAAAGATTCGCAGGGGTTACTGCGTTAAAAAACGGTCCGGGAGACTGTTTTTAGAAAGTAACGGGCAAAAGCTGTGCATGCGGAATCAACATTAAACAATGTTTCGGCAACCTGTTTATGTGCTTTGATATTCTATTTTTAAAAATATTGATAGAAAGCGCCAGGTGGCAATCTTTGCCCGGCGTTGTCTTTAGGCGTAGAAACGGGATTGACGGCGTCGGCTTCATAGCATATAATAAGATCAAATCGGATCTGTTTGCAATCAGGAGCGGCTTTGAAAAACGATCACACGCGTATCGATATCGACAATATAACAATCGTGCATCCTGAATTGTCGGAGGAGCGGTTTCTCGCCGCATATCGGCGGATCAAGAATGTTTTGCCCCGATTCCGACCGGGGGAAGCGGTAGGGCTTGCCGATCTGGATGCGTTTTTGATTTCGAAATACCGTGCCGAACGTACGGATTGGAAGGCGATCAATCTTTGTACTCTGACAAAGGTCAAGCGGTTCAACGCCCGTTGTCGGACGGTGTTTTGCGTCAGCGAGGGACACATTGCGGATGAGGAATATATCTTAGCGTATCGCATCCGACACGCCGATTGCATCCGACCGCATTACAACAAAGACGACTATTTTTACGACATGTTTGTCATCGTCGGCAGCGAGGACGGCAGGACGCTTTCGAGTTATTTTATCGGAGGAGATTCCGAGGGGTTTCGTGAAGAAATGTTTGTCCTCAGCGGCAATCGTTGATTGCCCGTCCGACTGTTGAGAAACAGGGGATCGCTCCGAACTCGTTATTCGTTAGAGTTCGGGCGATGACTCGATATCGCGGAAGAAGATATCGTCGGGAGAGGTGGCTACCAATATCGAGTTGCCGTCTTGTATCAGGATCAGCGCCGCACCCGCGCAGTACTGTTTGCCGTAGATATCTTTGACGTAAGTGTTGTATTGATAGAATCCGTCGGGCACCTTGCCGATTTCGATCGCCATATTTTCGGTATAGACAAATAGTTCGCTGTCAATATCCCGACGACTTCCGTCTTCCAAAACTTTTCGTTTGCAGACGGCGATTTCGGTGCCGGGCGTCAATTCGTGTATTTGACCGGGGTCGCCTTCGTACATGATCCCGACGATGTCGGTTTTGTTGGTACGGCTGTCGTAAGAAAAAATCAGCGTCGCAAAAAACAAATCGACGGTAACGGGAGCCTCGTAGAGTGTAACGCCGTTGCTTTGCTCCAGGATTGTGCAATGCAACAAGTGACCGCCGAGCGATACCCAGTTTCCTTCAAACAGTACGGTGGCGTTGCCGCCTGCGAGGAGAACGTCGTTGTCACTGCCGATTTCGAAAAGATCGTCAGAGAATTCGCCGAGCGCAGGGTTGCCGTAGCGGTATAACGTGTACTCGACGCTGCGGACATAATTTAAGGAGTTGTTGTTCAGCACAAACGTCATATAGTTGTCGTTTTCGCCGCCCGGCGCGGCATAGGACAGGAAAGAAATCACTTCGTTTTCGCGGTCGGCATAAAAAGTAAAGAGATAATCGGAGTATCGCTCGAACGGATTGCAAGAGGCGTAGTTGTCCAGTCGGTTGGCGCTGTCCAGCGGGAAGAACAAGCTCAGCCCGGTAGCTCCTTTGCGGAGGGGACCCCCGACGCAATCGATGCAGTCGGACAGGCTTTCCGTTCCGATCCCGTAGGCATCGAGCAGATTGCCGAGATCGTACAAGTCGACGACGCTGTTGTAGGAAAAGCCGGAGGATGAGCCGAAACTGACGGCATAGTTGACCGCCTTGACGATACGGTTGGGTTCGGTGTCGGCAAGCATTGCTTCGAGCAAGCGATAGAAGTCGTCAACAATGGCGGGAAATCCTGCAAAATCGATGTGCGAAAGGGTATAATAAGCAATGCGCGACGATTTTTCGGCATAGCCTTGCAACAGGTTGTCATAGAAGTCGTCGCTGCCGAGAGACTCGGCAAGGACGGTATAATTCCAACCGCCGGCAGGCTCCAGTTCCTGCGAAGCGACCATGTTGAGCGCGTATTTCTCCAGAATAAACGCCGTTTCGAGGGTTGCCATCAGGCAGGCATCCAATCCGATCCAATCGAATTTTTTTCCGATTGCGCGGGTGCCTTCGGCGAGGGCAACGTTAAGTTCGGGCAGCGTCAAAGAATCGTTGTGGAATTGCTGATCGAAACACAGGCCGTCGATCGTTCCGCCGCCGTGGTTCCACAAAATCAGACCGTAACGCTCGGCAGGGTAGGTGTCGGCGCCCCAGGTCAGGAAGTCGGAGAGCGTCGAACCGAGTCCCATATTGACGGCGGGATTGCGTTCGACTTCGGTCAAAACGCCGTCTTTGATTTCGTAACGGCAACTCATGGCGGCAGGAATATCGAAGTCGCGCCAGTTTCGGGCGCCGCCCGTCTGAAGCACGATTTGTTTGCCTTCGGATAAGTCTGCCGACAGCATTTCGGCAATATTTTTGGTGTCGGCGCCGCCGTTGGTTTCGAGGCTGCTGCCGCACATATAGATCAGTTGAACATAACTGCCGGGTTCGTAATCGGGCTCTTTGTCGGGGTCTTCGGGGGCGGGGGGATTTTCGGGGTCGGGTGTTTCGGGAGCGCTCGGGTTTTTCGGAGTGCATCCCGCCGTACAGCACACGAACACCGACAGAAGCGTCAGCAAAATACAGATGATTCGCAACAGCTTGCTTGCAGTAGGCATGTGTTCCGTCTCCAACAGAATTCAAATCTATTTAGCATAGTTTCAGCCGCCTTGCAATCGCTTCGGGAAAGGTGAAGGTTTGTCAAATTTTTGCATTGCGGGAAGGAAGGTGCGATCCGCCCCGCGCCGGAAAATACGGTCTTGATTTTATCCGCGGATTATGGCACAATATTGATATATCGTCGATTGACGGCATTGCCGGGGAGACAGAATGGAGCGATACGTTTTTATCAGTTACAGCACCCAAAACACAGAGATTGCGTTCCGAATCAAAGAATATCTCGAACACAAGGGGTATCCCGTTTGGATTGCGCCGACCGATATTCCCGTCGGCGAGCGGTATTGCAACGTGATCGAAAAATCCATCCGCAACTGCCGATGTTTTGTCTTGCTGATTACCCCTTCGATTCTGCGGTCACAGTGGATCGACAAGGAGATCGAACGGGCAATTCACTACCGTAAGCCGGTACTCGGCGTTGTGTTGGAGCCTGCCGAACTCAATGACGAACTTCGCTTTTTGTTGTCCAACACTCAGATATCGGACTGCGTTCGGTCGATCGATGACGGCGATCCCGCGTTGCAGTCGGTTCTGAGAAGTCTTGCGTTTCTGTTTGAAGAAGGGGAACGGCAGGCGAAACCGCTTGCCGTGGACGAATTCAGCGCCGTCCGTTCCGAGCGGAATATGGGAAAAGCCCAATTGATCGCAACGGCTAAGGGATTGATCGAGGGCTTTCTTGCGTCGCCCCAACGCGCCGTCGAAGTACTCAGTCGATTGCATTTCAAAGAGGTCAATACCTATCTCCGTTTGCTTTGGGAAGAGGTTTCGGCAGAGGAGAAAAGGACGATCGAACGTAATTTGATTGCCGCCTATCGAAGGGTGCGTCTCGATCCCGATGTGACGGGGCGGCGGGAATATGCCGTCAAAGGACAGCTGATCTACTATTTGACCCGCTTTTGTGCGCCGACGGCGGAAGGCGAACTGACCGACACCCTCAAAGCTTTTTACGAAGGGGAGGACAACGTATGGCAACGCCAGTCTTTGGCATACGGACTGGCGTCCGCGGGTGAATTTGAAGTGCCGTGCGATTATGCGCAAAAGGTGTTTGCGGGGCGTGACGAGGACGTCGTCAACCGCTCGTGGACGTTGATCTTTTTCGGCGATGTCCGCGATTGCGATCCTTACTTGTATCTGGACGACGGGACGGCAGGGTGGAATAAGGCGCGGGAAGCGCGTCTCAGCCGATTAAAACGCAACGACCCGAAAGCCATGGCATACCGCGCGTTGGATCTTGCGGTTTTGTTTGCGTTTTACAGGAGTCGGAACTGGTCGGATTTTGACGCCGTTGACTACGAGGTAATCCGCAAAGCCGAGGTTTCTTCGCCCGAAATGCCGAAAAGTGTTAAGAAATTCAACAAATCCATACAGAAAGAGTTAACCGATCGCTTGAAAGCGGTACGCGATACCGCGCAGGATGCCGACGATCGACTCGGGTGCACTTAATCGTTTTTGTGCAGAAAAACAGACACATTCTGCATTGTGTCGCCAAAACCGAGTTGGCAAGCTATTGTCAAGGGGAATCCGACATGGTATAATAATCAAAAATTCAGGAGGTATCCGAATGAAAAGAAAAATTTTGATTGTAACCGTTCTGATAATCAGTCTTTTGGTCGCTTCTTTCGTCCTGATCGGATGCAAAGATAAAAACGAAGAGAAAGGACCTCAGTCCTATGACATCGTAGGGCTGGACAACGCTTCGGTATCGGTAGTGCCGAATGTTACAAAAGCTACGGCAGGGACCGAAGTCAAATTGACCGTAACGCTGAAAAGCAAAGATATTTATCTGACCAAAGTGCTTTACAACGATCAACTTTGCACCCAAACCGCGACGGGCTATTCCTTTATTATGCCCGAAGCAGCGGTCATGTTGTCGGCGGAAACGGCGAACTATACCGAGGTGCTTCAAAACGGTTTTGCAACCTATTCCGCAAGCAATCTCAAACAGATTGCGCAAAACGCAACGCACAATTCCGAGCCGATTCTGGACGAACCGAAGTGGGGGCTTGAGGTGGACTTCGATACGCCTTATATGTCGATTTTGAAGAGCAAAGTCACTTCTTCCGAGCAAAGCGTTATTTCCGACAGCGCGATCGAAGTCAAATCGTACACCAAAGCCGATCTCGGCATCGGCGGGGTCAACGACTTCGAGATCGTACGGGGCAAAGTGATCGTCGATACTTCGAAGATTTCCGTCGGCGAAACTTGGCTGACGATGGAGTTTGAAAACGGAAATGTTTCTTCCGCTCCCAAGTCGCAACTGCGCGTTAAGATTTATGTTTGCAAATACGGGGATATTTCGGTCGCGACGATGACGGAAACTTTGGTGTTCGATGTGTCCGACTTGGATTATAAAGGCGATTTCAATCTCCGCGTTGCCGATGCCGATCATATCGACGGGTCAAAATGGAATGCCGTTCAGGATTATATCCTTAAGCCCAACGCCGAAGGCAAGTTTTCGTTGAATATCACCTATGTCAAAGGGCATTCCTTCTGGCTGCGGTTGAGTTACGGGACGGAAGATCAATATCAAACGACGTTGCGGATTGACGGAAGCGAAGCGAACGGCGGTGTTTATACCGGGGACGATCGCGGCGCGGGAACGGGAAAATTGACGTTTACCGAGGGCGAAGTTCAGTTGCAGCTGACCGTCAGAGAACAAGCTTAAACAAGAAGCATACAAAACAAAAAGCACGGGCAACCGTGCTTTTTTATCTGCGAAGCGAACAAGGGGGCGATCAGATCAGCCCGAGCAGCAATCCCATGCCGAGTCCGACAAAGTTGCCGATGGCAAGTCCGACGGTACCGCAGATAATGCCGGGCGCAATCAAAGAGCGGTCCCCGTAAGAATTGGCGACCGGGGCGATAAAGGGAGGTCCGTAGATCCCTGCCGTCCCCGTTATGATGGCGGTCCCGCTGTCGATGCGGAAGATTTTGCATAAGATCAGATGCACAACAATACATCCGACCTGTACGCAGGCAAAAAACGCAAGGATCGGGAGAATTTCTTTGACCAGCAATTTGAGATCGATGCTCATCGAAAGTCCCATCGAAAAGATCAGCAGAAGATACTGCCCGATCTGATAGGAGCCTTTTGTTTCGCGGACGGGACGGATAAAGCTGATGGCAACGCCCAGCACCGATACCGCGACCATAATATACAAACTGCCTTCGAGCGAACCGTTGATCAGGATTTCGAGTCCCGCACCGACGCCGAGGCATACGACGGCAAGTGCGACGACGCCGATCAGACGAAGGAGGGACTTTTTGTCGCGCGGAATCTGACGGAAGTCATATTCTGCCTGAGCCGCAGGGGCGGACTCCGGAGCGGATTGGTCTTTTGTCGTCTTTGGTAGCGAGCGGTCGAGAAGTTTGCGATAGAGTTTCGGGACCACCGTTAAAAGTAAGAGAAAGTAGATTCCGCCCACAAAAAAGTCCGAAGTATTGGCGGCGGCAATCACTTCCTGCACGGCGTCCGCGGGGATCAGGGCATTGCCGACGGCGACAAGATTGGGTGTTCCGCCGATATATAGTCCCGTTGCCATACCTGCAAGCTGATCGGCATAAGAAAGCCCGCACCGATCGGCAACCAGAAAGGCGACTGCCGAAACGATGACGGTTGCAACGATAACCAGACCGAAGGACAACACGGTTTTTTTGGCAAGTTTCTTGACGTCTGCCAAACGGATGCCGAACAGAATCAACGGAATTGCGATGGCAACCAACACGGACGCAACGGTTTGGGTCAGACCTTTGTCATAGGGGATCGGGATCAGCGAAATCAGAAATCCCGTGAAATAACACAGGGCAAGCGCACCGATCATCGACAGAAATTTGACCTTTTTGGTCAAAAGCACGATCAGTGCCGGCAACAAAAACATCACCGCAAGCATCACGGCGGTGACGATCAGGGAGACGGTATGATCGGAGGTCGAGGTTGCGGTCAGGTTCATGGTTGAATGGCTCCGTAATAAATGCGATAGACGCGTTCGAGTTCGCCTCCGACCGATCGAACGGCACGGTTTGCCTTGTCGTTCTGTTCCATCATGGTTCCGGCTTCGGCGTAGGTGACGCCGTTGCGGACGGCGGCGTCAAGCATGGCGTGGTAAAGCGCGATAACGGCGCCTTTGCTTTGATAATCGGGGACGACGTATTGCAGAATGGCGCGGAGGGCGCGGATTTTTTTGCGATGAATCAAAAAGGCCCCGATTCCTTTGAGGTCGAGCCGCCCGCGCATTTTGCGGAAAAGTTCGAAGAAGTCGGGGAGCGCCATTGCAAACCCGATCGGCGTATCGTCGGCGTCGGTACGGGCGATCAGGATATAATCTTTGCAGAGGAAGCGGCGCCACTGCTTGACGACGGCGGAGAGGGCTTCGATCGAGGGCGTTTCCTGGTAGATCACTTCATTGGAAGCAGCCTGCATCACGGTATGCACGTCGGCAATGTCCCGATCGAGATGCGCCCAGTCCACCGTATCGATATGGAATTTGCACCGTTTTTTGACGTAATCGGCAAGCGATGCGAGTTTGTCAAGATCGATCTTGTCAAAGTCGATCCGATATTCGTAGGCGTCGGTATGCTTTTGCAGTCCGTAAGTGCTTAAAAGTTCGTTGTAATAGGGCGGATTGTAAGAAGTAAAGATCAACGGGGCGCGCTCGAATCCGCGATACAGGATTCCGCGACGATTGTCCGGGTCGTGTGGGAAATACGTTCCAGACAGGTATTCCGCTCCCGATTGCTTCAGACGCGATACGGTTTCGTCGAGGAGCAGATTGCATACCTTCTGATCGTTGACGCATTCAAACAGACTGAAAAATCCGCACCGATCGGTTGCGAGCTGTTTGTTCTTTTCTACGGTGAACAGAATCCGTCCCAGAATTCGGTCGCCGTCCGTTGCGAGAAGGGCGGTGTAAGTTTTTTTGCGTAAAACGAGATCGTTCAGGGTGCGGATCAGGTCGCGGCGCATGTAAGGCACATAGCGGTCGTCGCCTCGATACAACGTTTCGGGAAAATCGACAAAGCTTCGGATCAGATCGAAGTTGTCGGCAGAAATAATTTTCAGCATATCGTAATTATACTACAATTTGCCGTTTGGGTAAACCGAACGGCGGCAAAGGCGTCCGCTCATTTATTCGTAAACGTAACCCGGTTTTAACGCCTCTTTGCTTGACACACCGCCGTCAAAGTGCTAAACTGTTGCCGTCGATCGGGGCTTTCTCCGCCGACAGACAGTTCGTGACCATCCTGTCTTTAAACAAAACTACGGAAAGGATGGGCGCAGTCTGCGCCTTTTTTGTTTTGTTTGTCCGCGGGAGTGGTGCGAAAATCCGTTACGAGGTGGATGCAAATGAAACAAAGGATCCTCCGCGAAGCACACGCTTTTGCACTGTTTATGAAAGATATCCCCGTCGGAATCGTCGTTTTGTTTCTGATGTCGGTGTTTGCAATGAATCTCCTTGCCAACAAAAGCATTTCGTTGCCCGTCGATTGGCTTGCCCTCGACTGCGGCATCGCGGTATCGTGGTTTGCCTTTTTGACCATGGACGTCGTCACCAAACATTTCGGACCCAAAGCGGCGACGCAGCTGTCGGTGTTTGCCATGGCGGTCAACTTATTGTTTTGCCTTTTGCTGTTTGTCGGCAGTCTTATCCCCGGCGTGTGGGGGGCGTCGTTTGTCGAAGGGAGCGAAGGCGTAATCAATACCGCGCTCGATCAAACGTTCGGCGGAACCTGGTATGTTCTCTTGGGCAGTTCGGTGGCGTTTGTCGTTTCGGCGGCGGTCAACAATTTTGCCAACCGCGCAATCGGCAGATTGTTTCGCCGTAACCCCGACGGCAGGGCGGCATATATCTGCCGCTCCTATCTGTCGACGGCACTCGGACAATTTGTCGACAATATCGTCTTTGCGCTGATTGTCAGCCATGTATTTTTCGGATGGTCGCTCCTGCAATGTCTGACCTGCGCCCTGACGGGAATGCTTGTGGAATTGTTGTGTGAAATTATGTTTTCGGAAGCCGGATTCGCTTTGACCAAACGCTGGAAAAAGCAAGGCGTCGGAAAGTCTTATCTCGAATTTTTGGAAGGTCAAAAGGAGAATTGTCAATGAAGGTCGTCGTTACGGGTACGTCTTGCGGCATCGGAAAAGCCATAGCGCTCCGCTTTTTAAGCCAAGGTCACCGCGTGATCGGACTGGATCGCTTGCCGCCGTCGATTGCCGACGAAAATTACGATCACTACGTTACGGATATTCTGACGGGAGATCTGCCCGAACTGGAAGGCGTCGAGATTCTTGTCAACAATGCAGGGGTTCAGAACGAAGGCAACGATATCGACGTCAATCTGAAAGGTACCATCCGCGTGACCGAGCGGTACGCGTTTCAGAACGCCGTCAAAAGCGTCCTGTTTATTGCTTCGGCAAGCGCAAGGACGGGGGCGGAATTCCCCGAATACGCGGCAAGCAAAGGGGGGATGGTGGCTTATATGAAAAACGTTGCCCTGCGCCTGGCGCCTTACGGTGCAACCGCCAACAGCCTTTCCCCGGGCGGCGTGCTGACCGCGCTGAACGACCATGTAATCCGCGATCCCGCGCTGTGGGAACGGATTATGGCGGAAACGCTTTTACCCAAATGGGCAACGCCCGAAGAAATCGCCGAATGGGCATATTTCGTCACCGTCGTCAACCGCTCGATGACGGCGCAGGATCTCTTGATCGACAACGGCGAAGACGCCAAGGCGACGTTTGTTTGGTAAAGTTCGTTCAATTTTCGTAAAAAATATTGAATGCGTCGATTCTAAGTGCTATAGTGTAATAAAAGTTGCCCTTCGGCAAAACTTGATTGAAAAAGGAGACTGATTATGGCAAACAGAATCGTACTCAACGAAACAAGTTATCACGGCAGCGGTGCCATTGCCAATCTGGCAGTCGAAGCCAAGGCCCGCGGATTCGGCAAGGCATTTGTCTGTTCCGATCCCGACCTTGTCCGCTTCGGCGTAACCCAAAAGGTTTTGGACGTTTTGGACGGAGCCGAACTGAAATATGAGCTTTACTCCGACATCAAACCCAATCCCACGATCGAAAATGTTCAGACGGGCGTTGCGGCATTCAAGGCAAGCGGAGCCGATTATTTGGTTGCGGTCGGCGGGGGATCGTCGATGGATACGGCAAAGGCGATCGGCATTATTATTGCCAATCCCGAGTTCGCCGACGTCCGCTCCCTCGAAGGCGTAGCACCGACCAAACATCCCTCCGTTCCGATTATTGCAATTCCGACGACGGCAGGGACGGCGGCGGAAGTCACGATCAACTATGTGATCACCGATGTCGAACGGCAACGGAAATTCGTCTGTGTCGACGTGCACGATATTCCCGTCGTTGCGATCATCGACCCCGATATGATGGCGTCGATGCCCAAAGGATTGACGGCGGCAACGGGGATGGACGCGCTGACCCACGCCATCGAAGGGTATATCACCAAGGGCGCATGGGAACTGACCGATATGTTCCACCTCAAAGCGATCGAAATCATCTCGCGCAGTCTGCGCGCCGCCGTAAAAGGCGAAGGGGCGGGAAGAGAAGGGATGGCACTCGGGCAGTATGTTGCGGGGATGGGCTTCAGCAACGTAGGGCTCGGGATTGTTCACTCGATGGCACACACGTTGGGGGCTGTTTATGATACGCCGCACGGTGTGGGCAATGCCATACTTTTGCCCACCGTTATGGAGTACAATGCCCCCGCAACCGGCGAAAAGTACCGCGAAATCGCTCGCGCAATGGGAGTAAAAGGCGTGGATGATATGAGTGCGGAAGAATACCGCAAAGCGGCGGTCGACGCCGTACGCGCCTTGTCGAAAGACGTCGGGATTCCCGCCGATCTCAAGGCGATCGTCAAATCCGAAGACCTCGACTTCCTTGCCGAAAGTGCGTATGCCGACGCTTGCCGTCCCGGCAATCCCCGCGACACTTCGGTTGCCGAAATCAAAGAGCTGTTCCGCTCGCTGATCTGATCGAAACCGTCCGAACAAAAAATCCCCGTTTTTTACGGGGATTTTTTGTGGGATTCCGAACTAATTGTTTCAGGAAGCCGTTTGCCTGATTTTCGGCAAAAACCCGACACTGCGCGGCATGTGAGGAAATTCCGAAAATTTATACTGAGTTTACATAACCCCGTTATAATCGGCTTATCACGTTGCAAGGAGAGCTGTTATGGTTCAAGGTATCATGGAACTGTTGTTTGACGCCGCATATTTGATTACGGCAATGACAATCGGCATCCTGTTGGTCCGAAAAGGCGGGACGCGCTTTTTCAGAATGTTCGGCATTATGGCAATCGTGCTGGCAAGCGGAGACGCGGTGAATTATACTTTCAAGTGCAACACTTTGAGAACAAAAAAAGAAGTTCATATGAATCTGTTGTATAATTAACTTGCAACAAAAAACACAACGGGAGGATCCATATGAACTATAATCATCTTACCATAGAAGGTTGAGAAAGAAAGGAAAAATACGAAAACGACTCGGGAACGGAGGAAGATTTACAACAGGGAAAAGCATACGAAAACGAGATAAAAGCGTATATAAACGGCACGAAGTCGGACATTGGGAGGTAGATACGGTGGTAAGCGGCATTGGGAAAAGCAAAGCATGTTTTGCAACGTTCGCAGAAAGAAAAACGAGGTACTACATAGCAGTCTGGATGCCCGACAGGAAAGCCGAAAGCATGGAAAAAGCTGCAATAAAGGCACTGGGGAATTTACCTTCTGAAATGGTTAAAAGTATAACTTGCGACAGAGGGAGTGAGTTTGGAAACTGGCGAAACATGGAACAAAAACTGAAATGCAACGTATATTTTGCAGATCCGTATTGTGCATGGCAAAAAGGAACAAACGAAAACAGCAACGGCTTGCTGAGAGAGTTTTA
>DVOH01000048.1 GCA_018713745.1 Candidatus Stercoripulliclostridium merdipullorum
CCTTTTAAGGAGCAGGTAACACCTGCAACCTGTCGAGGTCGATTGCGTAAGCGATCGATCACTCAAACGGGTTAAGCCGTGAGTATAAACCATTCGACAATTTATTGTCTGTTCGGCTCAAGGAACAAGCAAGTAAGAAGAGTGCGCAGCACTCTTTTTTGTTGTAGAAGCAAAAACGCACCGGAACCGCTTGGGAAAGTTCAGGCGAAGGCAGAAACCGCCTTGCAAAATTGAGCGGATTTTGACAAAATGTATCGGAGTTATGCTTGACACACCCTCAGGATTCCAATATAATGGAATCCTGACGCGGGGAGGGACGTCGGCAGAAGAGACGGGGGTCTCTGGCGAAAGAACTCCCTCGTCAGAACTTTGCCGCCCGGGAGGTGTTGGCGGAAGAAAAATTTTGATATCGAGTACGATCCGGGACTCCATCCCGGATTTTTTATGGGTCGATTTCGGTATTATATTTTGGATTTAAGATTCCGATCGTTTTAGTTTGAGATCCTAAACAGGCGTATTGTATACTTTGAACGGGCAAACGGGAATGCCGCCCGATCGCAGGGGTGGGGCAATCGACAGGAGGGAAAAAGGGAAAGTTCGGCGTTTTGAAAATCGTCCCGATGGGTTTACATCTTCCATCATCGTGTGTTATAATACCGATATGGGCGAACATTCGGGCATCGGAGGGATTATCCGTTTCCGCGAAAACAACCGACTCGAAGCAAAACTTGCCACGGGCGGCTTTCCGCAAAGCGTATGGGAAACGTATGTCGCGTTTGCCAATACGATGGGCGGCGTGATTTTGCTCGGCGTCGAAGAGCTTCCCGATCACTCGTTGCGGATTGCAGGACTTCCCGCACCCGACAAGACGGTTGCCGAGTTTTGGGAGAAGGTCAACGATCCCGCCGTCGTCAGCGTCAATCTTTTGCGCAAATCCGATCTTCAAATCCGACGGATCGGAGACCGCTCCATTGTGGTTGTCACCGTTCCCGCCGCTTCGCCTGCCGTCCGACCCGTTTATCTCGGCCGCGATCCCTATCACGGTGCGTATTACCGGTCGGGAGAGGGCGACTATTTGTTGCCCGACAGCGTAATCGACGCAATGCTTGCGGCAAGGCAGGAATTTGAGGAGAAATGACCGGGGTTTCACCCGTTCAAATAAACAAGAGGAGACAGGAGAAGTTGGAAAGTCAGCAACCAAACAACGTCAGGGCTGAAGTGCCCGCAAACGAAAGAGTCCCCCTTAGAGAAAAGATATTCTACGGGATGGGCGGATTGATGGACGGCGGCGGCGTCGCGCTGATGAGCTGCGTTTTGCTTAACTATATGACCAATTCGCTGGGCATTGCGGCAACCGTGGCGTCGACCATTATGATGGCGAGTAAGGCATGGGATGCCGTAAGCGATCCTTTGATGGGTGCAATCAGCGATAATACCCGTTCGAAATACGGCAGAAGAAAACCCTATATGTTTTTCGGCGGAATTTTGATTGTCGTAGCGTTGTGCCTGCTGTTTTTGCCTCTCAACCGGTTCGATATTTCGACGGGCGGCAAAGTGGCATATATGCTTGTAATGTATCTCTTCTATAATACGATCTCCACGATTACGCAGGTTCCGTACACCTCTATGTCGAGTGATATTTCACCCAATTTCAAAGAGCGCAACAACGCCAACACCATCAAGCTGATCTTTACTTCGGCGGCGGCGGGGATTGCTTATCTCGTTCCGCTCCTCTTCCTCGAAGCCTACAGCGACGGCAAAATTACGGACATTGACTTCTGGCTTGCGATCTTTATCACCTTCGGTATTCTGTTCGGCGGCGGCTTGGTGATGACGGCGATTTTTGTCAAAGAACGTGCTCCGATCCCGAAGGAAAGAGTCAAGTTTACGTTCAAAGGGTATCTCAAACCCTTCAAAATGAAATCCTTTAAGTGGCATATCGTGATGTACGCCTCGGCGTTTATGTGCATGGATATTCTCAGCGCCCTCGCCGTTTATTACGCCACCGACGTGTGGGGATCGGAGCCGCTGTTCGGGATGCAGTTCTCCAGTATGTTCATCGTTGCGCCCTTGATGGTGGCGGCGGTGCTTGCCTTCCCGATGACGCGTATCGTCATGGACAAAAAAAGCAAACAGTTTGCCTTCCGTATGGGACTTCCGTTTTATATTCTCGGCGGCGTTCTGCTTGCCGTGCTGGATCCCGAATGGGCACCGCCCGTCCTGATCCCCATCGTGGCGTTTATCATGGGCTTCGGATTCGGCGGCGCGCAGATGATGCCTTGGATCATCTTCCCCGATACCGTTGACATTGCCGAACTCAAACTCGGTTACCGCCCGACCGGCAACTGCAGCGGTCTGATGACGCTGATCCGTAAGCTTGCGGGCGCATTCGGCGTATGGGTCGTCGGTATCGTGCTGGACATCGGCGGATACCAAGAGCATACCAGTGCCGAGCAGGTCGGTCAACCCGATTCCGCTTTGTTGACCATTCGGTTGTTGATGGGAATTTCGATCGCCATCCTGATCAGCGTGGCACTGTGGGCATCCTTCCGCTACAAAGTGACCAATCAGAAGCTGACGCGGGTCAAGTACTTCCTCGATCACATGCACAACGGGACGCTCGATCAACTCAGCGAAGAAGAACAAAAAGAAAAAGAAGCTCTGATCGACGAGCTTGCTTAACCCGGACAAACAGGAGGCGCGCCCCGCACGGGGCGCGTTTTTCAAAATGGAACGATCGGCAATCAAAACGGCAATCGGGTGGTTTACGTTAGAGTATGACGCTGAAGGCGTTTGCCGCGCGGAATTTTGTGCCGAAATGCCCGAGATTACCGCGCCGATGCCGGAGGAAGAAGCCTGGCACACTTATTTTGCGGGACGCGGGGAACCGCCGCAGCTGAAGTTGAATATTAAAGGCACGTCCTTTTGTCGGGCGGTCTGGGATGCCGCCCGCGCCGTCGGGTACGGACAATCGGTTTCGTACGGGCAGCTGGCAAGGGCGATCGGGATGCCGCGCGCGGCGCGCGCCGTAGGGCAAGCCCTCGGCAAAAATCCCGTCCTTGTCCTGATTCCGTGCCATCGCGTTACGGCAAAAGGGGGCTTGGGCGGATTTTCGGCGGGAGCCGAAATCAAACGCTTTTTGCGTAGAACGGAAGGGGCGGATTGCCCCGCAGAGGCGGAAAAATAATGTTTACGGTTACGTTGGTGACGGTCGCGGTGATGTTGGCATACGCCGTCCCGGGATATTTGCTGAGCCGCTTCCGTGCGGTCAAAGAAGAGGCGATCCCGGCGTTTGCCAAAGTGCTGATGTACGTCTGTCAGCCATGTCTGACGCTGTATGCGTTCGATCGCGTCGAGTACTCGGTCGATCTGTTGAAGGAAATCGGGATATTTTTTGCCGTGACGCTCCTTGCGCAGCTGATCGCGATTTTGCTGTTTTATGCCGTCGTGAAGGGGCGCGGCGACGATGTGGCGTATCGTGTTTCGGCGGTTGCCGCGGCGTTCGGCAACTGCGCTTTTATGGGTGTTCCGCTGGTGGAAGCGGCTTTGCCCGACGCGCCGCGCGCCGTCCTGATGTCGGCAATCTTTTTTTTGACCATGAGCCTTTTGGGTTGGACGCTTGCGTCGTATCTGATTACAAGGAATAAGAGGTTTGTTTCGGTCAAAAGTATTTTTCTCAACCCTTCCGTCCTGATCCTCGTCGTCGCATTGCCGCTGTTTTTTACGCATACCAAATTGCCTTCGACCGTTGCTTCCGCCGTCGAAATTCTCGGGAAAATGACAACGCCGCTATGTATGCTGATTATGGGCATGCGCCTTGCGCATATGTCGCCGCGCGCGTTGATCGGGCGTCCCGTTCAATATGCGGCAATCGGTGTCAAATTGATCGTCTTTCCGCTTGCCGTATACGGTATCGCTTGGCTGATGCCCGTCGCTTTGTATCTGAAACAAACATTGCTGTTGCTGTCCGCTTGTCCCGTGGCGAGCGTTGTGCTGAATTTTGCCGAAATGCACGGGGCAGGACAAGAAAACGCCGCAAACGTCGTGTTGGTTTCGACGGGGCTTTCTTTGTTGACGATTCCGCTGTTGTCGCTGTTGCTTTAATTGAAATCGGCGGGTTTCAGATGGAACAAGGCGTTTGCCGTATTGATGGACAAAGAGCATACCGCATTGGCAATCTGCTCGAAGGGGATTGTGCGGTCGCCGATATACCACTGATAAAATACCGTCAACATTCCGCCCAGCAAAAAATCGATGGCGTAGGGAAGGAGGGTTGCGTCGGCGTCCCCGGTTTCGAGAATCTCTTTGACGAGTTTTTGTTTGATAACGTCCTTGATTTTGAGGATTAAGGATAAATTGGATTCGCTGAGTAGTATTTTGCGGTAAATGCCGAACGATGCCGCAATGATTTCGCGCACTTCCTGCACGATCAGGCAGGGATTTTTTTTGATCGACTCGAAGTCGTGTCCGCTGATTGCCTGGCAGGAGCGGTTGATGATCTCGTTTTCGATGTCCTCGATGACGTCGCCGACGTTTTGATAATGCAGATAGAATGTCCGACGGTTGATTTCGGCTTCCCTGGTCAGAGTGGTAATGGTGATGTCGTTGATGTCTTTGCGTTCCAACAAGGCGATGAAGGCCATTTTGATGGCTTTTCGCGTTTTGAGGCATCTGTAGTCGTTGGGGTTTTTAAGGACTTGCGGCATAAACGTATCTCCTTACCGATATTATAATACACAAGTGTGTAATATGCAACCGATCGGATGAAAGTGAGTATTATTTCGCCAAATATTAACAGAATCATCGCCTTTTGTTCACAATTTAACAAGATTTAGACCGAATAAATTGTTATAATGCTACAATAAATAAAATTTCAAAGGAGTCGGAATCGGATGATTCCGGATCAGCGATGCTTGAATTAAGAAATATCCGAAAAACGTATACCGTCGAGCAAACCACTTCCGAAGTTTTGTGCGGAATCGATCTGAAGTTTGACCGAAAAGGTTTTGTGGCAATTCTGGGTCCGTCCGGTTGCGGCAAAACGACGCTGTTGAATATCATCGGCGGATTGGATCGCTATACGTCGGGACAAATGCTGATTGACGGCGTGGAAACCGACCGTTTTACGGAGGGTGACTGGGACAGCTACCGCAATCACAGAGTGGGATTTGTGTTTCAGAATTATAATCTGATTTCGCATCAACGCGTGGGCGACAACGTCGAAATCGCTTTGATGCTGGGGCGGGAAGACAAGGCGCTCCGCAAAGAAAAAGTCCGTAAAGCCTTGGACCGCGTGGGTCTGCTCGGTGAAATCCGCAAGCGTCCCAACCAGCTGTCGGGGGGACAGATGCAGCGGGTGGCGATTGCCCGCGCCCTAGTCAACGAGCCGGATATTATTTTGGCGGACGAGCCGACGGGGGCGTTGGACTCGGAGTCCAGCGTCAACATTATGGAAATTCTGAAGGAAGTTTCCCGCGAGAAGCTGGTCATTATGGTGACGCACAACCCCGATCTTGCCGCGCGATATGCCGATCGGATCATCCGGATATCGGACGGACGCGTCGTCAGCGACGAGCAAAGCGTGCCTGTTGAGCCGGAAGGGGCGCAAACTCCCGCGCCCGTCGCGCTGACCGCGCGGGAAAAACGGCGGCATCACCGACGTACCGCGATGACGACGGGGACGGCGGCAAAACTCAGTTTTGCCAACCTCGTAACCAAAAAAACACGTTCGATCCTTACGACGATTGCAGGGAGCATCGGGATCATCGGTATCTCGTTGGTGCTTGCGTTGTCGTCCGGATTTTCGGCATATCTCGAAAAAACGGAGGAAAACGCTCTTTCGCAATACCCCATCGAAATCGCCGAGTCGCATACTTCGTTGGATGCTATGCTCGAAATTCTGATGTCGAGCGAAGCGAAAGGGGAAGCCAACGAGGATATCGTTTATGTCGGGGACGTCTTGTCCAAGCTGATCGAAAATATGGTTTCGCTCAGTGGCAAAAACGATATGAAAGCCCTGAAAGCTTATCTGGACGAAAATTTTGACGACCGATACGGATTTGTCAAGTACGGCTATGCGGCGCAGCTTTATATTTACAGCGATTACGTGACCGAAGGCGACTATCATAAAGTCAATCCGTTTATCGATCGGATCGAAGAAATTCTCGGTTCGATCGGGATGGGATCCCTGGTTGACAAAATCAAGGAATACGCTTCGATGATCAATGCCTGGGACGAACTGGCGGATAACCCCGCTTTGTTGAACAATCAGTATCATCTGATCGGCAACAGCCGTTGGCCCCAACAGAAGGACGAGGTCGTATTGGTGTTGGACGAAAACAATCAGATCGATGACTATATGCTGTTTGCTTTGGGATTGAAATCGCGCGACGACGTTAGCGACGCAATCGCCGGGAAGGATGATTTTGTCAACACAACATACACCATAAACCAGCTTTTGGGTGCCGAATACAAGGTTTTGAAGCGCAGTGATTATTTTGTGAAGAACGAGGACGGAAGCTGGACGGACTACTTTGAATACAGCCCCGATCATCCCAAAACGAAGGAGTTGATCGAAGCAAGAGGCATGACGCTGAAAGTCGTCGGCGTGGTGCGCCCCAACGAAGATGTGGAGAACGGTTGCATCAACGGCGTCGCGGCATATCACAAAGACTTGTCGGCATACGTCGCGGCAGGGGCTGCGGACTCCGAAGTCGTTCGGGAATTCCTGGACAGCTACGATCCCGCGTCCAAAACCTATGTTCATCCCGTCCGCGGCGAGACGATGACCGCAAAAGAGGGCGAGGCATGGCTTGCCGAGATCGGAGTCGCCGACCTCAGCGATCCCGAAAAAATCTACCTCTATGCCAATTCGTTTGAAGGGAAGGAACAAATCGTTCAACTTCTCGACCGTTTCGGCGCCGAAAACGATACCGTTGTCCGTTATACCGACACCATCGCCACGCTGATGGATTCGGTGACCAAAATCCTGGGCGGCGCAACGATGATTCTCGGCGGATTTTCGGGGATCTCCCTGATCGTTTCGTCCATCATGATTGCGATCATTACCTATACGTCGGTCGTCGAACGCACAAAAGAAATCGGAATTTTGCGCAGTCTCGGCGCGCGCCGTAGGGATATTGCGTCGATTTTCAATCTCGAAACCATGATGATCGGTCTGGCTTCCGGGGTGCTCGGCGTATTTGTAACATGGCTTCTGACGTTTGCGCTGAATGCGATCTTCAGCAGTGCGCTCGGGATCCCCGTCGTCGCGACGTTGGTCTGGTGGCATGCTTTGTGTATGATCGCGTTGTCGGTCGGGCTTTCGGTGCTGGCAGGGATTGTCCCGTCGCAGATTGCGGCGCGGAAGGAGCCGGTCGTGGCATTACGGAGCGGCGAATAACATCAAAATTCTGCAGATCGGGGACGGCGCGGCGCGCCGTCCTCTTTTTTCGGAAAGGGGGTTGACTTTTGGGACGCATCTTTATATAATATAACTGTATTTGTATGTGCGCGCCGCGCTCGGACGCGCCCGTGCGAAAAGGGAGTTGCTATGATCAAAAAGTTAGGTGTCGTCTTATCGCTCGTTCTGATTGCGATCCTCGTCTGTACGGCGGCGGCGTGTGCCGCGCCTTCGGGGGCATCTTCCGACTTTTCGGCAACAACGTCCGGAAGCATTCGGGATAACGTCTCGTTTGCCGGCGATGACGGCGACAACCCCGGCATTATTAATTTTATCGCGACATTCGAGTCGAACGGCGGTTCTCCCGTTTCCGCCCAACAGACCCCCGTCGTGCAGAAAGAGCCTGATACCACCCGTGACGGCTATCGGTTTGCGGGTTGGTTTCTGACGCCGGACTTCAGCGATTCCCGCGCGGTGTTCCCTTATGCGCTTGAACGCAACACGACTTTCTATGCCAAATGGCTGTCCAATACGACCCAACCCGTTTCTACGGTCGAAGAGCTGATTGCGATCGGGACGGACGAAGGGACGCTGTCCGGCAATTATGCTTTGGTCAACAACATCGATCTTTCTTCGATTGAGGCATGGACGGCAATCGGTTATAAAGAAGCGCTTAAATTCACCGGTACTTTCGACGGCAACGGTTATACCATTTCCAACATGACGGTCAAGGATCTGACCGAAGACGAAGAGTTCCGCTATCTCGGCGCGGGCTTGTTCGGCTATGTCCAAGGTTCGGTTTCCAATGTTAAAATCAGCAATTACAAAATCACCGTGCCCGGCGATATTTCAAAATATTACGTCGGTCCCGTCGTCGGAATTCTGATGGAAAACGGTTCGGTTTCCAACTGCCATACCGTCGGCGTGATCGACAATCCCAAACTCGAATACGAAGGTTCGTGGTGGGACGATATTTTCGGCAGCTATGCCGAGCCGACGGCAAACTCCGCGTTCGGCGGCGTGGTCGGCAGGATGGAAATCAATACCACGCTCAAAAATTGTTCGGCACAAGGATCCATTCTTTCAAAGTCCCACGCCGAAGAATTGTATATCGGCGGACTCGTCGGCTATACGCTCGGATCGGTTTCGGACTCTTACGCATCGGTCACCGTTGAGGGCGGCAGATATGCGGGCGGTCTGATCGGGCATAACGACGGCGCCGTGTCCGCAACCTACGCGACGGGTTCGGTCACCTGTGCGTTGCAGTATCCCGTCATTGCCGGCGGTCTGGTCGGATACAATGCGTCCAAAGGCTCGGTCGTCAGGAGCTATGCTTCGGGCAAGGTGACGGGCAGAACGGCGGGCGGCTTTGTCGGCGTCAATATGTTTGACTATGCCGTTGCGACGGGCGGCAGGATCGAAGATTGCTATTCGCTCGGCAATGTCGTTGCGGCAGAGTACGGCGGCGGTTTTGCGGGACGGTTGGAGTCGGCACTGCCCGACAAAGGTTCGTCCGACTTCTCGAGCCTGATCGATGACGAGTTCTACTTTGTATTGCGGGCGCTTGCCTTCGGTGACGTCGAAGTCGTTGTGCAAAATGTATATTACGAAGACGCCGACGGTACGATCACCGAAAGTACGGGCGTATACCATCCCGTCTTTGCGGGCGGATTTACCGCGCACGCTTCCGAAACCCGGATTAACGGCGCCCTGGCGTACGGCGACGTCGTTGCCAAATCGTCGCGTCCCGTCGGTTCGACCGGAAGCGAAATTTACAACCCCGCCTATGCCACAAACTTTATCGGTCAGAATTCGGCATTGACTTCGGTGTGCCGCAATATTTACGCGCTGGAAGATCAACTGGTGCTGCGTAACGACGAGCCGTACGGCGCAGATCGCTTCAATTCCAGCCCGACGGTTGCTTCCGCAGCCCTCAACAGCGCCGACTTCTATCTCGGGCTCGGCATGAATCAGCAGGTCTGGAATCTCAACAACCTCAACATCGCCGCGGGTCGCTATCCCACCTTGTATTTGTAAGCAAATGTTTCAAGCAGAAATCCCCGTCGTCCGTTCGGAATATATGCAAATCAACTTCTTTTATCTCCGCAAATATGTCGGAGCAAAGGAGTTTATTTTGCTTGCACTGTTGTTTTTTATCGGTATTTTGTTGTTTGTATGGCTGAACAACGTTTTGATGCTGATTATGAGCGTTGTCACGCTTCTTTTGATCGGCGGAACGCTCGGGTTTTATTATGCCACCGTCCTCAAAGGCTATCGGGAAGAATATCTGAAGCGGGGCGTTTCCAAATGGGTGCTGAAATTTGACGAGGAAGGCGTGGAGATCGAAGTCCACGAAGGCGGCGGCGACCGCGTGTATCGTGAAAAGCGTCTGTATCGGGAGATCGATCGCATCGCATTGCTGAAGGATCGCGTTTATCTGTTTGCCGCAACGACGATGATGTATTATGTCCGCCCCGAGCATCTGGTCGAAGGCAACTTTGTCGAACTGTGCGAGTTCCTGAAAGAAAAAGTTCCGCCCGTCAAATTCAAAATGAAACAAAAACGTCCGCGGCAATTCGGACGGTAGGAGGCAATATGCAACATCTCGAAGAAATCTCGGCAAGAATCAAAGACCTCAGAGAATTTTCCGACTATACCTACGCGGATATGGCGCGTAAATTATCGATCCCGGAAGAAGAATATGTCGAACTGGAAAGCGGTCAAAAAGACATTTCGATCGGCACGCTTTACGACATTGCCGCAGTCCTGGATATCGATCCCAGCGTGATTCTGTTCGGCAAGAACAGCACAAAGAAACAGGCAACCGTCACCTACGGCGGAAAAGGCGCCGAAATCGAGCGGTACGAAGGATACAAATTCTCTTTGCTCAACGCAGATTTTGTCGACCGTACTCTGGAGCCGATGATCGTGACGATCAAAGAAGGCGTTAACCCCGAGCTGGTACGCCACAAGGGGCAGGAACTCAATTATGTCTTGCGCGGCTCCCTCCGCGTCATCGTCGGGGAGCGGGAGTATTATCTCAGAGCGGGCGACAGCATTTATTTTGACGCGACGCTTCCGCATGCGCAGGTCGCAATGGAAAAGAGTGCAAAGTTTTTGACCGTAATCCAAAAGGTCGAAGACTGATAAGCCCGAATCCGGGTATCGGAACGGAAAAAAAGAACCTCCCAAAAGGGAGGTTTTTGTGTTGTGTCGGCAAATTTTCAGTTTTGGTCGAACACGCGGTTTTTGACTTTGTCGAGGAAGTCAAACGCCGCAGCCATCGTTTGCTTGGACGTTTTGGTCCAGAAATTGAAGTGATAGCAGTGATTGTCGATCAGCGTGGTCGAATGTGCTTCGCAAACCGGTACGCCGAGATCGGACAGCTTTTGGTGAAGGAGTTCCCCTTGCCCCGCACAGAAAATATCTTTTTGGGCGTAGGTCAGCATGGTCGGACACCAGTCTGCGTTAACAAAGTTCATGGGCGAAATTTCGTGGGCATAGCGGTAGCTTTCCATATCGGAGAAGTCTTTGGCAAAGTTTTGCCCGCTGTACGATACCGCGATATTGTGCGTCAGTCCGAAGGGCAGTTTGGTCTGCAACGCCGTAATAACGTCATAGGGGCCGCAATAGGACAGGAGGGCGGTCGGCTTGACTTTGAGTTCGGGTACGCCGATCTTTTCGTGCAGATCGGGATTGGAGGCAAGCGCAACCAAATAAGACGAGAGATACGCGCCCGCCGAGTCGCCCGTCACGACAAATCGGCTGAGATCGAGATTGTAGCGGTCTTTGAGCTCGGCAAGATAGTTGGCCGCCAGAACGCAGTCCTCGACGGCGGCGGGGAAAACATGTTTCGGGCTCAAACGGTAGTTGATATTGTAGACGAACCAGCCCTTGTCGGCGTACATTTCCGAAATGCTGACGCGGTGCTTTTTATCTCCTTTGACAAAGCCGCCGCCGTGGATGTTCAGTACGACCGGGAGCGGTTGTTCGGACGCGCGGTAAATAATATCGCCGGTTTGGGCGGGATCGGCGTCATGATAAGGGACGTTTTTTTGCGTAATCAGATTTTTGTAGCGTTTGTAGTTCTGAAAAGGGTGAAACAAAACGTCGATTGCGGCGAATAAAAACTCCGAGCGGTTCATATCCGTTTCCTCCTGTACGGTAGTATATATTCGGGATATCCTCAGTTTATCACGCATTGCGCCAAAAAGCAACGGTTCCGTCGATTTTTCGACGGTTTACTTTTGAAATTAGCCTCACTTTCCGCCCCGCGCGCTGACGGGGTCGGTCAAATCGGTTGACTTTTTCCGCCAATTTATATATCATATTAAAGTATATACGGAGGTTTCCTATGAGTTACGACTTTAAGTCCATCGAATCCAAATGGCAGGCAAAATGGCTTGATCAAAAGACGTTTGAAGTGACGGAAGATCCGTCCAAACCCAAATATTTTGCGCTGATGGAGTTCCCGTTCCCTTCGGCAAAAGGGATTCACATGGGCAATGCGCGCAGTTATGTTCCCCAAGACGTCAACGTCCGCTACAAACGCCATCGCGGTTTTAACGTTCTGTACCCCATCGGCTATGACGCATTCGGACTTCCGACCGAGAACTACGCCCTGAAAGCAGGCATCCATCCCCGTCAGGCTACGGACGAAAATATCGCCAAATTCCACGAGCAGTTCGTTCGTCTCGGATTTTCCTTCGATTGGTCCCGCCAGATCGATACCACCGACAGCAAATATTACAAGTTCACGCAGTTTATTTTTCTGAAACTGTTCGAAAAAGGGCTTGCCTACAAAGCCAACAGCTTTGTCAATTACTGCCCCAACTGTAAGGTCGTTTTGTCCAACGAGGACAGCCAGGGCGGCAGATGCGACCGTTGCGGATCGGTTGTCGAACAACGTCAGCGCGACGTGTGGTTCCTTAAGATCACCGATTACGCCGAAAAGATGCTGCAGCTTATCGACGAAGCCGACTATTCGGAGTCGGTCAAGACGTCACAGCGCAACTGGATCGGACGCTCCGAAGGCGCTTTGGTGCGCTTTCCGCTGAAAGACCTCGATGACGGCTTCGAAATTTTTACGACGCGTCCCGACACGATTTACGGCGTCACGTTTATGGTCGTTTCGCCCGAGCATCCGATGATCGAGAAGTACGCATCGCGCATTGCCAATCTCGACGAAGTACGCGCCTATCAGGAAGCGGCACGCCGCAAGACGATGTTCGAACGTACCGAACTTAACAAGGATAAGACGGGCGTCCGCATCGACGGCTTGCAGGCGGTCAACCCCTTGAACGGGAAAACCGTC
Source organism: Candidatus Stercoripulliclostridium merdipullorum (assembly GCA_018713745.1). Taxonomy (GTDB): domain Bacteria; phylum Bacillota; class Clostridia; order Christensenellales; family DTU072; genus Stercoripulliclostridium; species Stercoripulliclostridium merdipullorum. The sequence goes on from DVOH01000048.1 coordinate 12,717, forward strand.
CCCATCTTTATCAGCGATTATGTCGTCATGGGGTACGGCACGGGCGCGATTATGGCGGTACCTGCCCACGATGAACGCGACTACGCCTTTGCAAAGAAGTTCGGGATCGACATTATCGAAGTTATTTCGGGCGGCGATATTTCGAAAGAAGCCTATACCGGTGACGGCGTGCTGGTCAACAGCGGCATCATCGACGGACTTAACGTACCCGCCGCCAAACAAAAGATCCTTGCTTATATGGTCGAGCACGGCATCGGAGAACGCAAAATCAATTATAAGATGCAAGACTGGGCGTTCAACCGTCAGCGTTACTGGGGAGAACCGATTCCCGTCATTCAGTGTCCCAAATGCGGACATGTCGGAGTTCCGTACGATCAACTTCCCCTCGAACTTCCCTATCTCGAAGACTACCGTCCCAACGAGTACGGCGACAGCCCGTTGTCCAAAGCGACCGATTGGGTCAACACGACGTGTCCGATCTGCGGCGGTCCCGCCAAGCGCGAAACCGATACCATGCCGCAATGGGCGGGTTCCAGCTGGTATTGGCTGCGCTACTGCGACGCGCATAACGATCACGCGCTTGCCGACTACGACAAACTCAAATACTGGGGTGCGGTCGATCTTTATACGGGCGGCATCGAGCATGTGACGCGGCACATGATTTACGCGCAGTTCTGGAATCTTTTCCTGTACGATATCGGATTGGTACCGACCAAAAATCCCTTCAAAAAGAGAATTTGCTGCGGATTGTTGCTGGGATCGGACGGCGAAAAGATGAGCAAGAGCAAAGGCAACTCCGTCAATCCCACCGACGTGCTGGAGCAGTATTCCGCCGACGCATTGCGTGCATACTTGCTGTTTATGGGTGACTTTGAAAAAGCGGTCATCTGGTCCGACTCCGGCATCAACGGATGCGTGCGCTTCCTCGATCGCGTGTGGGATCTGCAAAATATTGTCCGCGACGAAGAGGGGTACAGCAAAGAGCATGAAGTCGCAATGCACAATATGATCAAAAATACCTTGCGGATGTACGAAAACTTCCGCCACAACACGATCATAGCAGAGCTGATGAAGTTCTTGAATATCGCAGGCGAAGACGGGTTCATTACCAAAGGCGAGCTGAAGGACTTCCTGATCATTCTCGATCCCATCGCTCCCCATCTTGCAGGCGAATTGTATGAGAAATATTTCGGGAAAGAGCTGACGTTCGAGCCTTATCCGACCTATGACGAAAGCAAATTGATCAGCGCGGAGATCGAAGTCCCCGTACAGATCAACGGCAAACTCCGTGCCGTCGTCACGGTGCCCAACGGTTCGACCCAGGACGCGATGATGGAAGTCGTCAAAGCAAAAGGATTGATCGAAGGAAAGACCGTTGTCAAAGTCATCTTTATCCACAACAAAATCCTCAACGTCGTTGTGCGCTGAGACTTGCGAAATTGCAAAAGGACGCCGACGGCGTCCTTTTTTGACGGGCGGGACTTTTTTCGGATGGGACTTTGTCAGGTCAAATCGGCATAGGAGGCGTTGAGATAGGCGACAAGGGGATCGGGAGCCGCTTCGATCTGAAGTCCGCGCTTCCCGGCGCTGAAAACGATAGCGTCAAAGAGGATTGCGGTTTCGTCGAAAAAGGTGCGGAAGAGTTTTTTCTGTCCCAAAGGGGAGCAACCGCCGTGGACATAACCCGTCAAAGGGAGAAGCTCTTTTTGTCGGATCATGGCAATGTTTTTGACCCCTGCGGCTTTGGCCGCTTTTTTCAGATCGAGGGTTAAGCCGACGGGGATGACAAAGACAAAATGCTCTCCGGTTGCGCCGACTGTCACCAATGTTTTGAATACGCGATCGGCGTCAATTCCGACGGCGGCGGCAACCGAAACTCCGTCCGTCAGTTCGGGATCGTAAGTGTGAGCCTGATACGGGATGTCGGCTGCGTCCAGAAGACGCATCGCGTTGGTTTTTTCCATACTCCGATTATATATCCCCTTGCGACGGGATGCAACTATTTGTTGTCTTTTTTCGGGGTAAGGCGTATAATATCGATATGAAGACTTGTTATATCATCGGAGCGGGCGACTTCGTCCCTCCCGCATTTCAAAAAAATCCGGGTGATCTGACGATTGCCGCCGACGGCGGATACCGATATCTGTCGGAATACGGGATTGTCCCCGATCTGGTTGTGGGCGACTTCGACTCTTTGGGGTATTGTCCGGAGGCAACGGAAATTTGCCGCCTGCCGCTCGAAAAGGACTTGACCGACACCGCGGCTGCCGTTGAAATCGGGCGGGAACGTGGGTATCGGCGATTTGTCCTGTATGCCGTGACGGGCGGACGACTCGATCATACCGTAGCAAATCTTACCTTGCTTGCGCAAATGGCGGAGCGCGGGGAGGACGCGATGATCGTGATGCCGGAGGGTGAAATTTACGCGCTGAAAGACACGACGGCGGAATTCGAGCGGAACGACGTTCATACGGTATCCGTGTTTGCCGAAGGAGTGGCGCAAGGCGTAACGCTGAAAGGGTTGAAATATCCGCTGACGGACGCAACGCTACCGCGATCGCCGCTCGGAGTCTCCAACGAGCCGACGGCTAAACGGTTTTCGGTAACGGTAAAAAAGGGTGTTTTGTTGGTTTTTTTATTGCGAAAAAAGGGCTGAAATTCACTGAAAATTCACATTCAAACAATTGACGGTTCAAACGGAAGGGTCTATAATGTTAGCAAGCTAACAATCAGAGGGGAGCATGAGAGATTCCGTTGCGGTAGAACTTCACAAACTCGATCATCTGTTTTTGCGCAGTATGCTGAAAAGCAAAGTTTTGCGCGAGAGCAATCGTCTGACGGGGATGCACGGGTATGTCATCGGATTTTTGTCGGAGGCGGAAGGCGACGTGTTTCAAAAAGACGTCGAACGCGCATTCGATATCCGTCGTTCGACGGCGACCAAAATCCTCAATCTGATGGAAGAAAACGGGATGCTGATCAAAGTTCCCGTCGCGCATGACGCAAGGCTGAAAAAATTGGTGGTCACCGACGACGCCAAAAAATTGTATGCCGAAATGAAAAAAGAATTTGCCGCAATCGAGGCGGCAATGTGCCGTAATATTTCGGCGGAACAAATCGACACGATACTTTCCTGCGTCCGGACGATGCAGGAGAATCTGAAGCAATAGGAGGATCGTATGCTGAAACGACTGTCCGCTTGCATCGGGGAATACAAAAAAGACACGATACTTTCCCCGACGTTTATTGCAATGGAAGTGGTAATGGAGTGCCTGTTACCGCTGATGATGAGCAAGCTGATCGATCATCTGTATGGAGAAGACGTTTTGCAAATCGTCAAATTCGGATGTATTTTGCTTGCAATGGCATTCCTTTCTTTGACGTTTGGGGTTCTGTCCGGCATGTTCTCGTCCAAAGCGGCGGCGGGATTCGCCAAAAATTTAAGACGGGATCTGTTCTATCGGGTTCAGACATTTTCGTTTGGCGATATCGACAAATTTTCGACTTCCAGTCTGGTCACTCGTCTTACGACCGACGTCACCAACGTTCAGAATGCGTTTATGATGCTGATCCGCATCGCGGTGCGCGCGCCTTTTATGTTTTTGTTTGCGCTTGCGATGTCGTTTTCGATCAGCTGGAAGCTCAGTTTGATTTTCCTGGCGTTTATACCGCTGATGCTGGTAGTGGTGTTTTTCCTGATTCGCAAGGTTAAGCCGATGTTCGACCGCATTTTCAAAAAGTACGACGCTCTGAACGATTCGGTGCAGGAAAACGTCAAAGGGATGCGCGTCGTTAAAAGTTATAACCGCGAACAGTTCGAAACCGAAAAGTTCGACCGCCGCTCGGAAGAATTACGCTCCGATTTTACGCGGGTCGAAAAAATCATGGCGCTTACCAATCCCTTGATGATGTTTGTTATGCACACCAGCACGTTGCTGATCGCTTTTCTCGGAGCGACGTTGATCGTGCGCACGTTCGGCGGGATCGACGCCGCGGGCGTCTGGCACTGGGGTGAATTGTCAACGGGTCAGCTGAGCAGTCTGTTTACTTATTCGGCGCAAATTCTGATGTCGCTGATGATGGTATCGATGGTCTTTGTCATGATTACGATGGCGGGCGCTTCGGCAAAGCGAATTGCGGAAGTTCTCGATACCGACAGTTCGCTGACCAATCCCGCACATCCCGTGGAGGAAGTCGCAAACGGGGACGTGGAGTTTTGCAACGTTAACTTCAAATACAGCAAAAAAGCCGAGAGAAACGCCTTGCAAGGGATCGATTTCAAAATCAAATCGGGCGAAACGGTCGGGATCATCGGCGGGACAGGTTCCGGTAAGTCGACTTTGATCCAGTTGATTCCGCGACTGTATGACGCAACCGAAGGGGTTGTCAAGGTCGGCGGAAGAGATGTCAAAGATTACGATATGGAAGCGCTTCGCAATCAGGTTGCCGTTGTGTTGCAAAAAAACGTATTGTTCAGCGGAACCATTAAAGAAAACTTGCGGTGGGGGAACGAAACCGCTTCGGACGAAGAACTGATTCGTGTCTGCAAACTTGCGCAGGCGGACGAATTTATCCGTTCTTTCCCCGACGGCTACGACACGGTGATCGATCAGGGCGGAGCCAACGTTTCGGGCGGGCAAAAACAGCGACTTTGTATTGCCCGGGCTTTGCTGAAAAAACCGAAGATTATGATCTTGGACGACTCGACCAGCGCGGTCGACACCAAGACCGACGCTTTGATCCGCAAGGCATTCCGGGAAGAAATTCCCGATACGACCAAATTCATTATTGCCCAGCGCGTTGCCTCCGTCGAGGGAGCGGACAAGATCATCGTCATGGACGGCGGCAGAATCGATGCGGTCGGTACGCACGAAGAACTGATGCAAAGCAACCGTATTTATCAGGAGGTCTATCATTCGCAGACCCGAATCGGAGGCGCACAATGAAAGGAACCCGTATGAACAGCCGTATGAAAGGCGCCCGTTTGGCGAAAGGCGTTATGAAGCAGACGATGGGACGCTTGCTTCGCTATATATTCCGATATCATAAAGCGCAGCTGATCGTGGTCGGAATCTGTATCGTATTCAGCTCGCTGTCGACGGTGGCGTCTTCGATCTTTCTGAAGACGTTGATCGACGACGGCATTACGCCCGCACTGATCAATTCCTACGACATCGAGCATACCTTCCGCACAATGCTCGGGATTGTGGGGACGATGGCGGCGATTTATCTGACGGGGATCGCATCGTCGTTTGTCTATACGCGGATTATGGCGATCGTGACGCAAAGCGTACTTTGCCGTCTCAGAGAAGATATGTTCCGTCGGATGCAGACGCTGCCGATCAAATATTTCGATACCAACAATCACGGCGATATCATGAGTTACTATACCAACGATATCGACGCGTTGCGGCAGTTGCTTTCGCAAAGCATTCCGCAGATGATGTCCTCTACCTTCTCGGTCGTCGCGTTGCTGATTGTTATGCTGACGTTCAGTTTGTGGCTGACGCTTGCCGTTTTGGCTTGTGTCGTATTTATGTTCTGGGCGGCGGCGGCGATCGGCGGCAGAAGTGCCAAATACTTTATCCGCCAGCAAAATTCGCTGGGCGTTGTCGAAGGGTTTATCGAAGAAATTCTGCACGGGCAGAAAGTGGTCAAAGTGTTCTGCCACGAGGAGAAGGCGGAATCCGATTTCGACGAGCGCAACGAGCAGCTGTTTTCGGACGCCGAACGCGCAAACCGTTATGCCAATATCCTGATGCCCGTGATGGGCAACATCGGCAACGTTATGTATGTCGTGGTCGCCTTCCTCGGCGGGGTGCTTGCGGCAACGGGCGCGCAAAACGTTTCCTTCCAAGGGCTCGGGCTGATCACGGTCGGCACCGTCGCGTCCTTCCTGCCGATGTCCAGAATGTTTACGATGTCGGTATCGCAGGTTTCGCAACAGGCAAACGCCATCGTAATGGCAATCGCCGGCGCAAACCGAATTTTTACGCTGATGGACCAGGAGCCCGAGCACGACGAAGGATACGTCACGCTGGTGAATTGCCGCTACCGCGCGGACGGAAGTGTCGAGGAATGCGACGAACGGACGGGCGAATGGGCATGGCGACACCCCCATACCGCGGACGGCAGCGTTACCTATACCCCGGTCCGAGGCGACATTCGCATGGTGGAGGTCGACTTCGGTTACGAACCCGAAAAGTTGGTGTTGCACGACGTGTCGCTTTACGCGGAACCCGGACAAAAGGTGGCCTTTGTCGGAGCTACGGGAGCCGGAAAGACAACAATTACCAATCTGATCAACCGCTTTTACGACATAGCGGACGGCAAAATCCGATACGACGGAATCAACATCAACAAGATCAAGAAGCAAGATCTCAGACGATCGCTTGCCATTGTTTTGCAAGACGTCAACCTGTTTACGGGGACGGTGATGGACAATATCCGCTACGGAAGGCTGGACGCAACGGACGAAGAATGTATCGAAGCGGCACGCCTTGCAAACGCCGACGACTTTATCCGCCGTCTGCCCGAAGGCTATCAGACCATGCTGACGGGGGCGGGATCGGGATTGTCGCAAGGACAGCGCCAGTTGATTTCGATTGCGCGTGCTGCGGTTGCCAACGCGCCGGTGCTGATTTTGGACGAAGCGACTTCGTCGATCGATACGCGGACGGAAGCGTTGGTACAGCAAGGGATGGATAATCTTATGAAGGGCAGGACGGTGTTTGTAATTGCGCACCGCTTGTCTACCATCCGCAATTCCGATGTGATTATGGTGCTGGAGCACGGCAGAATTATCGAGCGCGGAAGCCACGATAAACTGATTGCCGATCGCGGGAAATATTATCAACTGTATACGGGCGCGTTCGAATTGGAATAATTTGCTCCGTTTGACCTCAAAAAGCCGTCCTTTTGTGACGGCTTTTTTGTTGCGAACTTCGATTCGGTCAATCTGCTTGCTAATTTTGCCGAAATTGGATACAATCAAATTGGCGCTTGCGTGCGCAATACTTCCGATCGAAGTACAAGGAGCCGAATGAACGGACTGGATTTATTCTATGCCTTACTGGGGCTGCTGGCAGGTCTTGGCGTATTTATTTACGGTATGAAGCTGATGGGGGATAACCTCGAAAGCGTTGCCGGCGAAAAAATCAAGACGATGTTTGCTAAAATCAGCAACAACCGTTTGCTTGGCGTCGGAATCGGAGCGGGGACGACGGCAGTGATTCAGAGCTCGTCTGCCGTAACCGTTATGCTGATCGGTTTTGTCAATTCGGGACTGATGACGCTGATGCAGGCGACGGCGGTGATTTACGGTGCCAACATCGGGACAACGGTGACAGCCCAGATCGTAGCCCTCGGCTACGGCGGGATCGAGGCGTTCGATCTGTCGGCAATCTTTGCCGCGGGCGCCGGGGTCGGTGCGTTTATGCTGATGTTTTCGCGGAGTGACGTCGTCAAAAAAATCGGAGCGATTATTGCCGGGCTCGGCATGATTTTTGTCGGACTCAGCGTCATGGGCGGAAGCATGGAAGGCGTTGCAGAGTCGCCCGAAATCGTAGCAAGCGTATCCCGAATCTCCAATCCCATGCTTTTGTTACTCTTCGGGATCGCGTTTACGGCAGTCATTCAGAGTTCGTCTGCCGTCAGCGGCTTGACGATTACACTCGCCGCGATCGGAATGCTGCGCTTCGATCAGGCAATGTATCTGATCGTCGGCAGCAATATCGGCACTTGCGTTACGGCGTTGCTCGGGTCGATCGGCGCGTCGACCAATGCCAAACGGGTCGCCGTCGTGCATCTGTTGTTTAACGTATTCGGTGTCATCGTATTTATGCTGACGGATTTGTTTGTGCATTACGGAAGACTGTTGCCGCAATGGTTTTCGACGACGCAGTTGCAGATTGCAATGCTGCACACGATGTTCAACGTCGCGACGACGATCATATTGTTTCCGCTCACCAAGCCCTTGGTACGCCTTGCCACGCTGATCGTGCCCGAAAGCAAGAGGAAAGCCGTTGCGCAATTCGGCTTCCGCTATCTCGAAGACAGTTTTTTGCAGACGCCGCCGATTGCGGTTGCGCAGCTGAAATCGGAAATCGTCAGGATGGCAGAACTTGCTAAGCGCAATCTCGACCTTGCGACCGAAGCGGTATTGACCGAAAATCTTTCCGCCACCCCCGATATGATCAAGCGGGAAGCGGAAATCAACTTTTTGAACAAAGCGATCGCGGGCTACATGGTGCGGCTCGGGCAGTCGGAGTTGTCGGAGCGGGACTTTAAGTACTTGTCTGTCAGCTATCATACCATCTCCGATATCGAGCGGATCGGCGATTATGCCGAAAATATCAAGGAGTACGCCGAGCAGCTGTCGAAAGATCAGATGCACCTTTCGGACAACTCCAAAAAAGAAATTGCCGAAGCGAAGGCGGTGCTGGACGAAATGTTTGATGTGACCATGCAGACCTATCGGAGCGGCAATCCGGACGGGATCAAAGAAGTGTATCGTCTGGAACGCATTATGGACGAGACCAAAGAGAAAATGGGGCAAAAGCATGTCGAGCGGTTGCGCGGCAACCGATGCAACCCCGAAGTCGGAGCATTGTATCTCAGTCTTTCCTCCGATTTTGAGCGCGTCGCCGACCACCTGACCAATATCGCGGGCGCGACGCGGTACGGAGAAAGCCCCGAAAAGAAAGGCGCGCAAAGCACAGCCTCCGACACCGAAAAAGCCGTAAAGGAGTAACCATGGAAAAAATGTGGGCAGGGCGGTTTCAGAAGCCCGAAAACGAACAGGTCAACGATTTTAATTCTTCCATCCGTATCGATAGCAGAATGTATCGGGAAGATATCCTCGGAAGCATCGCGCACGCCGAGATGCTTGCCGCCTGCAAGATCCTGGAGGAAGCAGACGTCGTTAAGATTACGGAAGGATTGCGGGCAATCCTCTCCGATCTCGAAGAGAATCGGATCGCAATCGATCCCGCGGCGGAAGATATCCATATGTGGGTAGAGGCAGAGTTGACCGGAAGGATCGGCGACGCCGGCAAGCGTCTGCATACCGCAAGAAGCCGCAACGATCAGGTGGCACTGGACACCAGGCTGTATCTGACGGGCAGAATCGACGCGATCAAACGTGAGACGTGCGCCTTGATCGAAACGCTGATCGGGATTGCAGAAGCCAATTCCGACGCGATTATGCCGGGTTATACCCATCTGCAACGGGCGCAACCGATTGCCTTTTCTCATCACGTCATGGCGTATGCGCAAATGCTTTTGCGCGACGTCGAGCGTCTCAACGACTGTCGGAAGCGGACGGCAATCTCTCCCCTCGGAAGCGCCGCGCTTGCCGGAACGACCTATCCCATCGATCGCAGAACGGTGGCGGCAAAACTCGGGATGCAAGGGGTGTGTCGCAACAGCATCGACGGAGTCAGCGACCGTGACTTTGTGGCGGAACTGGCGTTTGACCTTGCCTTGCTGATGACGCACCTGTCCAGATTTTCGGAAGAAATCATCGCGTGGTGCTCGTGGGAATTCAAATTTATCGAGCTGGACGACGCTTATGCGACGGGTTCCAGCATTATGCCGCAAAAAAAGAACCCCGACATAGCCGAACTCGTGCGCGGCAAAACGGGACGCGCATACGGCAACCTGATCGCGGTGCTGACGATGCTCAAAGGACTGCCGCTTGCGTACAACAAAGATATGCAAGAGGACAAGGAATTGATCTTCGACAGCGTGGACACCGTGTTACAATGCTTGCCGATTTTCCGTGATATGGTAGCTACGGCTACGGTATTAAAGGAAAATATGGCACGCGCCGCCGAAAAAGGGTTCATCAACGCAACCGATTGCGCCGATTATCTGGTCGGCAAAGGGTTGCCGTTCCGCACCGCTTACAAAATTACGGGACGGTTGGTAGCGGATTGTATCGCATCGGGCAAGACGCTCGGGCAGTTGACGATGGAGGAGTGGAAAGCCGCCGATGCGCATTTTGAAGAAGATATTTACGATGCAATCGATATGCAGACTTGTGTCGGCAGAAGAACATCGGAAGGCGGTGCCTCGTTTGCGGCGGTTGCCCGACAAATCGCCGAAACCAAGCAAGTGTTGGATACGTTGCGTTGAGGATAAGCCGATACCCGAACCCGATCGGACAGCAAGCAAAAAGCCGGAGCAATACTCCGGCTTTTTTGGGTTGTAAGAAGAGATCAGAGCTTGGCAGCCGCGTCCCGATCGACGATCACGTCAACGTCGGGGTGGTTGCGCAATGCGCTGGCAGGGCAGTCCTCGGAGATCGGACCGTTGATCATGTTGTAGACTGCATCGGCTTTATTGGTACCTGTAGCTACCAAAATAATCTTTTTTGCGTTGAGGATCGTTTTGATTCCCATCGTAACGGCGTGGGTCGGAACTTCGTCGATCGAGGCAAAAAATCTTGCATTGTCGCGGCGGGTGGACTCTTTGAGGGTTACGATGTGGGTTTCGCTGTCGAACGGGGTCCCCGGCTCGTTGAACGCGATATGTCCGTTGGATCCGATGCCGAGAATCTGCACGTCGCGGGGCATCGAAGCGGCAAGACGGGTATATTCGTCCGCGGCTTTTTGGAGATCGTCCGCGGTTCCGCAGGGAACGTGCGTTTCGGCTTTGTCGATATCGATATGATCGAACAGATTGTCGTTCATGAAATAGCGATAGCTCTGATCGTGGGTTTCGGGCAGTCCGACGTATTCGTCAAGATTCAGGGAGCGGATCTTGCGGAAGGACAGCTTGCCTTGGCGGTATCCTTCGATCAGTCTGCGGTACAGCCCGACGGGGGTGCTACCTGTCGCCAGTCCGAGGACGGCGTCGGGTTTTGCGGTGATGATGTCGGCAACGATTTCGTACGCCTTGTCGGCAACGGCTTCGGCGTTGTTGCATACGATAACGTTCATAATGGAATGCTCCTTGCAATTTAAGATACCGATAGTGTAGCACATACGGACAAAAGAAGCAAGGTTTCCGACGATTTTTCGGCTTTTTCGCGCATTTTTCTCTCTGCGTTTCTGCCGCAAAGCCACAGGAGGAAAAAGCGGTTGACAGGGTATGCCATCCGTGATATTATTTTTATATATAATTGAAATAAACGCGCAAGCGCGCGTGTATTAAATGGAGCATTATGTTAGAAATTTCTCATCTGTACAAAAAATATCTCAACAGCGAACGCTTTTCGGTGGAAGATCTCAATCTCAGCCTGAAGCCCGGCGAAATTTTCGGCTTTCTCGGCAAAAACGGCGCAGGAAAATCGACGACGATCAAATGTCTGACCGGGATTTATCCGTTCAACAGCGGTTCGATCACGATCTGCGGCTATGATATCGCCAAGGATCCGATCAACGCCAAACTTAACATGGGGTTTGTCCCTGACAACCATTCGGTCTACGAGAAGTTGACGGGACGCGAATACGTCAATTATATTGCCGATCTTTATCGCGTGTCCAAGCGCGACCGCGAAGAGCGATTTGACAAATTCGTCAAAGCCTTCAACCTGACAAAAGCCGTCGACGTGCAGATCCGTTCGTACTCCCACGGAATGAAGCAAAAAATCTGTATCATCGCCGCGCTGATTCACAACCCCAAACTTTGGGTGTTGGACGAACCGATGATGGGGCTTGACCATCAGTCCATGGTCGAAATTCTCAAGCGTATGCACGAGCACGTCGAGCAGGGCAACACCATCTTTTTCTCCAGCCACAACCTTGATCTCGTTGCCAAGGTCTGTGACCGTGTGGCAATCATCAACAACGGCAAACTCCACAGCGTCATCGACCTGCACATCAAAGGCAATAAG
>DVOH01000049.1 GCA_018713745.1 Candidatus Stercoripulliclostridium merdipullorum
TATAAAAGAGAGACGCTTTGCTCTGATCAATCTTTGCAACATAATCGAGATACTCGTCGGTGATGTCGTTGACGATGACTATGTCTTTGAACATCTGCATATAGTCTTCCATCGAAGACCCCGATCCCAGCGTGTCCTCTTTGATATGCACCTCTCCGTCGTCGGGATGCGAAGGAAGATCGCCTTGCGATCCTATCATCTGAATGGGAGACATCTGCATCAATTTTTGGGAGTCGTAACTGAGTTCCGAGATCATGATCGGAAACACCGACAGCGTGCTTCGCTCCATTTTGTTGATATAATCGGTAAATCCGTTGGAAAGCGCCAGCACCAACGCCACGCCCACGATGCCGATACTGCCCGCAACGACGGTCGCACCGGTCCGAACCTTTTTGGTCAGAAGGTTACGGAAGCTCAGCTTCATCGCGGTGGCAAAATTCATTTTGCTCTTGTTGCCGCGCTTACGACGAGAGGACTTTCGGGGAGAATCCGCCTGTTCCGCAGGCAAACTCTTCGGCGTCGCGGCTAAGGCGGCAGCTTCTTTCTCCGCCGCTTGTCTGCGCCGTTTGAATACATAGTCGCGCCGCGGTTTACGGGCGCCGCATTCGGGGCATACCGCACTTCCGATCGGATTGATCGCCCCGCAATGCGGACATTGATCGACCCGATTGCCCGTTTTGCCCGACTCGGGACGGACTTCGCGGGATATGCCGTACGGCATGGTATCGCCGACCACTTCGCCGTCTAACAAGCGGATAATCCGCGTGCTGTAACGCTCGGCAAGTTCGGCATTGTGCGTCACCATGACGATCAGCTTTTTGCGCGCGATTTCGGTCAGAAGCTCCATAATCTGCACGCTCGTCACGCTGTCCAACGCGCCCGTCGGCTCGTCCGCCAAGATGATGTCGGGATCGTTGACCAACGCTCTGGCAATCGACACCCGTTGCATCTGCCCGCCCGACAACTGGTTGGGACGCTTGTTGAGTTTTTCTTTCAGTCCCACTTCCTCCAACGCACGGCGCGCCCGCTCTTTGCGCTCTTCGGCGGCAACACCCGACAGCGTCAAAGCAAGTTCGACGTTTTGCAGAATCGTCAGATGGGGAATCAGATCGTAATTCTGAAAGACAAATCCGATTCGGCTGTTGCGATAAAAATCCCAGTCCCCGTCCCGATAATCCTTGGTCGAAATTCCGTCGATGATCAGATCGCCCGAAGTGTAACGATCGAGCCCGCCGATAATGTTAAGCATCGTGGTTTTGCCGCAACCCGACGGTCCGAGAATCGAGACAAACTCGCTTTTGCGAAACGACAGCGACACGCCCTTCAGCGCGTGTACGGTATCGTCGCCCGAAAGATAATCTTTTTTGACGTCGACCAAGTTTAACATAAGACTTTTGATTGCTCCGTAAAGGAAACGCCCCTTTTCGATTTCGGAATGGTCCGATCGGCTTGAAATCCGACGGACGATTTGATATTATTATATTAAAATAACATGAAGAAAGCAAGATCGAACCCGATTGTTTTATGATAATTTTACCTGTCGCGTTCTCTTTTGCTCATCGTGAGGATTGCGTTATGAGACTGGATAAATTTCTGAAAGTTGCCCGCGTGATCAAACGCCGCACCGTCGCTTCGGAAGCATGTCAGGGCGAACGGGTCACCGTCAACGGCAAACAGGCAAAACCTTCCAAGGAAGTCAAAGAAGGCGACGTCGTCGGCGTGCGCTTCGGCGACAAAACCGTTGTGTTCGAGGTTCTGCGCGTTCCGACCGGCAACGTCGGCAAACAGGACGCCGACTCCCTCTACCGTATCCTCGAAGGGGACCGTTATGAAGTTTGACGCCGTCATCGTAGCCGCAGGCTCCGCAAGCAGAATGGGACGGGACAAACTGCTTTTGCCGCTCGGAGAAGAGGCGGTACTGCTCCGCACAACCGAGCTGTTTTGCCGCCACTCCGATATTCAAAAAACGATTGTCGTATGCCGTCCCGATCAACGCGACGCTTTCCGCTCCCTTCTTGCAAGTTATCCCTCCGTAATACTGGTCGACGGCGGGGCGACCCGCCACCTTTCGGTCAAAAACGGTTTGCGGGAAGTCTCGGCGGAAGGCGTGCTGATTCACGACGGCGCCCGCCCCTTTTTGTCGCGCGATCTGATCGATCGGGTGATGGAGGGCGTGCGTCATCACGGAGCCGCAACCCCCGCCGCCCCCGTCCCCGACGCAGTACGCGTCAGGAAGGACGGCTTTGTCACGGCGATTGCCGAGCGCGACGCCCTTTGCCGCGTCGCTACCCCCCAAGGCTTTGTCAGTGCCGAACTCAAAGACGCTTTCGAGCGCATTCCCCTTGCCGAATATCAGGACGAAACCGCCGTATATCTTGCCTGCGGTAAGTCGGTATATATTATAAAAGACGAAATACGGAACACCAAAATAACCGATGAAGGCACCTATTTCGGCATAAACGCTTTGATCGGATACGGCTACGACCTTCATCGTCTCGCGCCCTTTCGCAAACTGGTCATCGGCGGGGTCGAAATCGCATCGGACTTCGGCGCCGTCGCACACTCGGACGGAGATTGTCTGGTGCACGCTCTGATCGACGCCCTTTTGTCCGCCGCGGGAATGCCCGACATCGGCACACTCTTCCCCGACACCGATCCCCGCTACCGCGATATCGACAGCACCATACTGCTTTCCGAAGTCGTTCGTCGCCTGCGCGACTCTAACTTCAAAATTCACAACGTTGCGGCAACCGTAATGCTCGAGCGCCCCAAACTCGCGCACGATATCCCCATGATGCGCGTCAAGCTTGCCAACCTTCTCGGCATCTCCTCCGATCGCATCGCCATTGCCGCCAAGACAGGCGAAGGGCTTCCGCCTGTCGGTACGGGGGAAGCGATTGCTTCGGTCGTCGCGGTTACGCTGATCTGATTATTTTTTGGGCTTGATCCGTGTCGCGCAACGCGTGCGAAGCATCGAGTCGCAGACCAGGATCGAACTGGCTTTGCATCGACCTTCGACGTTATAGACGCATTCGGCAGAGCAACGCACGACGTTGGGTGCGTCCGACAAAAAGTCGTCGCCCGCTTCCAGCTCGGCAAACGTCTGTTCCAGCGCACCGCCCGCCCGTTTGATGCGGCTGTCGCAGACACCTTTGTCGTCGATGGCGATGATACCGGCGTTACAGTGATTTTTGAGATTGTGCTGGCAGTTGATCGTGGTACATTTTAATTGTTCCATAAAAAAACCTCTCGTGTCCATAGTATGCCCTGCAATGCGGGGAATATACCCGCCCGCCTTGCATTGACAAATCCCCGCTTTCGCGCTATACTGATATCACATTATTCAAGAGGTGACTTATGAAAGTTTTATTGCTTCAGGACGTACAAGGACACGGAAAAAAAGGGACGATCGTCGAGCTGAACGACGGGTACGCCCGCAACTTCCTGATCCCCAAAAAGATGGCGGTCGAAGCGACCAAGTCGATTGTCAACGAATATAACCAGCGCATAGAAAAAGAATTGCGCCTTGCCCAAAAAGCGAAAGAAGAAGCCTTGGCGCTTGCCAAAGAGCTGAGCGGCAAAACCGTTGACGTCGTCGTCAAATGCGGCGAAGACGGCAAAATGTACGGGAGCGTGACGACGCAGGACGTCGCTTCCGCCCTCGGCGCGATGGGCTATCAGGTGGACAAAAAGAAAATCGTCTTAAAAGACGTCATCAAAAAAGTCGGCGTCTACGAAGCCGAAGTCAAAGTTTACAAAGAGACGTCTGCAAAAATCAAAGTCAACGTCCGCGCCTGAACGACCCGCACGGACAGAACGTAAGCAACCAAAAGCGCAGAGAGATTTCTCTGCGCTTTTCCGATCTCAACGGCTATCGATGGAAGGCGCTTTCCTTTGTTTTATACAACAAATGGGGCATTTCTTTTCCGCGATAGTGCTTGACAAACACCTTTTCAACCTTCATGCCCAGTTTTTCGGCAACCTTTCTCGAAGGCGTGTTTTCGGGTCGGATCTGAGCCGTCACCGCGGCGGCACCCAGCGTTTTGAAGGCATAATCGACGATCGCCCGCGCACTTTCGGTCGCATAGCCCCGCCCCCAATACCGCTTGTCAAAAATATATCCCACGCCGAGATACCGTTCGCCGTCCGCCATCTCTTCGAGCAACCCGCATACGCCGATAAGATTACCGGACGATGTTTCGATCACAGCCCGATAGCCGTACCCTTCCCGTTCGGCGCGCAATCTGTTATTTTCGACCCAGTCGCGGATTTCTTCTGCGCCGAATCCGTGTTCCCAAGCATACATTACCTCGGGGTCGCCTAAAATCGCCGCGATCGCATCCGAATCCCGGGGTTCGATTGCCCTTAGCGTCAGGCGGTCGGTTTGCAATTCAAATTCCGTTCTTTCCGACATTTCCGATACCTCCCGCGGGATTACGCCTGTCCCAGAAGTTTTTGATCGAAGCCGAACAACGCTTCGTTGATGCGATAAATATCGAATTCTCCGCGTTCGATGAAATATCCGACGATCAGATCGCTCTTACTGCTGTCCGACAAGGTATAGCCCGCCGTCCGCAAAAGTTCCTGCGTTTCCCCGTAATTCAGCCGCAACGCGACGGCAAAGGCAAGCGCGGTATTCTTTTGGGGATGATAGTCGGGATTGGAGCGGATTTTGGAAAACAGCTTTCTGTCGACGTTTGCGCGTCGATAACATTCGACGTCGCTCAAGCCCTTCTCGTCGATTTTGGCAAGCAGATACTCCGAAAAGCTTTTGCCGATGCGCTTCTCGATTTCGTTGAGATCGGGCGGCACGCAAAACGCCGCGCGCGGCATCCGTACGCTATAAGCGGCGCACGCAAAATCTTCTTTCCGTTGCAAATACCTCTCGATCCCTTCGGTAAGCGCGCGGTCGGGGACAAAATCCTCCTTGCGGTACAGAACGAGTCGAACATCGAGATCGAAGCGTTCCAACACCCCGCCGATCGTCGAAACGGCAATTTTAAGCGCTTCGCCCTTGGGATAGCCGTAAACCCCAGCCGAAATCAGCGGAAACGCAACGCTTTCCAGATTATGCCCGATCGCAAGTTCCAACGCGTTGCGATAGCACGACTCCAGCAGTTGCCGCTCCCCCTGCCCGCCGCCTTGCCAGATCGGACCGACGGTATGAATGACATAGTTCGCGGGCAAACGGTATCCTTTGGTCAGCTTGGCTTCTCCCGTGCGGCACCCGCCGAGGGTGCGGCACTCGGCAAGCAATTCGGGTCCCGCCGCGCGGTGAATACATCCGTCCACCCCGCCCCCGCCGAGCAGCGTGGGATTGGCGGCGTTGACAATGGCGTCGACGGCTTGCTGCGTAATATCTCCGAGAACAATCGAAAACGGCATATAGATCTCCTTTTTATTCGCTTGTGTCAGAATACGATTCCGGCTTCTCGCAATATTAAATTTGGATTTCCGTATTTTAAGTAATGATATTCCAAAACACACGTTTTGGATTCAATCCGGCTTTATCCGGTTCTCCCGCTCAAGCGGAAGGGCGACAAAAATTTCAACCGTTTTTTCTGCACTGAGAGGCTTATTACGCACCGCTACAGTAAGGATATTCGGCTTCATCGTTTAGGAGCGCATCCCCCCTGCCGTTTTGTTCAGCCCTTTCGGCAACAAAAATCGCCCTTATAATCGATTGCTTCCTTCCCCGCCTTAATCCGAACGTCCGTTATTTTCTTCCGGTCGTTTAATCCAATCGTCAATGGTTTGTTTTGCTGCTTCCAAATCGGTAGCGTGCCGGATGACGATTCGCTCTTGATCGGTGATCAGCGTAATGGCTCCGTAAGAATACTGCCGTCCGTACTTATCCTTCCCGTAGCGGATGCGAACTTCGCGGATTTCGTCAATCGAAACGATACGATCGTTGTAAAAATCCTGCAAAGTCTTGCAATCTTTCAGAACCAAAAGGCAATCCGGCAAACGTTCGAACCGTAAATGCGCAACACCGACGGCGGCCGGAAGACAAGCAAATCCTACACCGATCCCCCAAAATATTTAACGGATATAAAACAGCTCGGCATCGAGCGGCAACAAGCTGCCGACCAGCACCATAGCGATCAGACCAAGTCCGACAAACACTTCGCCGCCGACATACTCCCAACGGTGCGCTTTCCCTTTTCTGCAAAGCACTTGCATAGGTTCCTCTCAAACAAACTCTGCCCTTGCTTTTTACGGGCGCATATTACTTTTATTATGATATCAATTCTTGCTATTTCTGTCAAGAAGCGCAGTGTTAGACTTGCCGAAAACAAGACTTTTTGCAATTTCTTTCCTGTTTTGCAAAAGGCACCGCGATTGCGGTGCCTTTTGCGTTTGGAAGAACAATTTGATTTAGGCTTGTTTGCGGTATCCGCACTTGGGGCAGACGCCTTTTTCGTTCAGGGCGATGCCGCAGAGGGGGCAACGGTCGATTTTGTTGTGGGTTTCAAATTCTGCCGAAGCCGCATTGACGCCGCTGGTGAACGTGATTTTGGCAATGTTCAATTTATCCTTGAGGAGATCGTAGACGATTTTGATCATGCCTTCTACCGTCAGCGTCTCTTTGGTGACAACCAAACGGCACTCGGGATACGCGGTCGCGAGTTCGGTGCTGAACGCAGGTCCTTTCATTACGTTTTGCGGCGTGCCGTTGCGGATCCCCGTCTTTTCGTAAACGTCGAGAATGGCGGGCAGCAGCGGGTCGTCTTCGCGCAAAATCAATGCGTGATCAAAGTTTTTAAGGACTGCCCATGCGGTTTTCTGAATTTCGTTACAGGGGAATACCATGTTGACGCCGGGCTCGATGCTGTCTTCGACTTCGAGCGTCAGAACACCGGTATGGCCGTGGAGATATTGCGCTTCTCCTTTGAACCCGTAGAATCTGTGGGCATATTGCAAGTCAAGCGTTGTGATACTTCTCATAGTGAATTTTCCTTTTATTTTGATTGATTTCCCCTTTTGGGGGATTTATGATTCGATTATATCAACAAACCGCTCGATTGTATGTGATTGTATCACAATATCCCCACCGCCCGAACTATCCGAGAACGAAATACAACACTAACGCCAGCCCGAACATGATCATAAAGCCACCGATCATCAAAGCAAGCGTGCGAGAGTATCCTTTGGGCGTAATTTCTCCCATCCGATCGAGCTTCAGGATGATCGGATGCAACGAAACAAAATAAATCGCAATCGAAAGAATCATTGCCACAATGGCGTAAACCTTGAGCATGGCGTCCGCAACAATCAACACGACCACCAGCAATACAATAAAAATCAATTTGCAATTTGCCACCCAGTTGACGAGATATTTGACAAATAACCTTGTTTTCTCTTCCGATTGACTTTGCGCCCAGCGGCGGAACACCGCCATACTATTGCCGTATTTGAAATCGGGCTTAAAGTACATAATCAGAACATTCGCAAGCTCCATACAGACAAACACGATGATTGCCGCATTCAGAATCCATTCCATCTTGTCACCTCACAGCAAAACGATAGCCGCCTACCGGCGATTGATATCAATGTAGCAAAAACCTTCGACGAAGTCAACCCCCGATCCCGATCTCCCACCCCTCAAAAAACGAAAAAGGCCCCCGAGGGGACCCTTATCTTATAGCCTTTATCGCAACTGTTCGATTCTGTAAATTCTCCCTAACCATTGGGGTATTCGGTGTAGATCAGCTTAATAATTCATGCAACTTCTGTATCAAAATTTCTTTTTCGCCGCTGCCGTTTGTCTTGAATCTCAAATACGGAACACCGTATTTTTCCAAAATGCGATTTTTCATTTGATCACGTTCATCTTGACGGGTTCCCGCTTTATGATACCAATAGCCGTCTACTTCGATTGCCAAAACCGGCATTTTGCTTATTTTACTGTAAATCAGAAAATCCAAATGAGTAGAATTATGCTGAACGTACCGAAACTCTTCTTCCGTCAACAAATTTTTATTTCGAATTAACATCTTCAAAGGGTGGCGACATATAACGCCGAAGTTGTTATAATTTTGCTCTTTCAAAACATCACAAATCAGTGCAAACATCAAATTTTCGGAGTCGTATTCCGAGATTTTTTTGTGTTTTTTTAGATAAGTTCGTCTTTGCTCATCATATTGAGAGTACAGATAATCAAATATTGAATATAAATGACTGTCCGATATTTCAAACCTATGATATCTAATGTAAGCTATTAAATCTCCAATATTACTGTCCATCCCTTGTGCTTCTTCCGGAGCCACCAGAATTAACCTCTTTTTTGCGCGTGAGATTGCAACATTAAGCAAATACGGATCATCGGAAAACTCGGTCGGTTTATTATCTACGGTAGACAATATGATAACATCTTTTTCCCGTCCTTGAAATTTATGTACAGTAGCGATATCGACTTTGCTGTTATTTATAGCTTTTGTTAACGCCTCTACTTGATCACGATACGGCGCAATAATTCCGATCTGCTCAGCGCGACATTTTAAACTAGGAAGAATTTCATTGCAAATAATATCAACTTGACGTTGATTGATATGCCCCCTGGCATGTTCCCCTATCACACTTGTTTTGACACCTAAAACGTCTTTTTCGCCGACATCGTCCGTCATAAGGATTAATTCCCCCTCATAAAACTTCTGATTACAAAAATTAATTATTTTAGGGTGACAACGGTAATGCTCCTTCAGAAGAGTTTTGGGAACATTGGGAAACAATTGACTGACCGATTTCAAAAAGCTTACTTCCACATAATTATAATTATCATCAATCGGATAAGATTGGGAAACTGCTTCGGCTAAATATCTGTCTTTTTCGGAAATAACATTCGGCAGCTGCTTTGAGTCGCCCACAATCACTGCATTTTGCGCAACGGATAATGCCAGAGCACCCGTAACTACATCTACTTGAGAAGCCTCATCCATAATAATATAATCGAAGCAATCGATATCATTAACATTGCTGCGCGCAGAAAATGTGGTGCTTAGCACCACCGGATATTCTTTCGTCACATCAAATATATTGCGCGTCAGATCTTCATGACTGAATTGTTTTCTTTGTGTATTTGACTTATATTTTAAACTTAACTGGTACTTAAAATAGCGTAATGAAAGCTCTCGATAAGCCTTTTCCGCCTCGACGATGTCCGGCTTAGCTAAATATTGACTTATCTGTTCTATCTCTTGCTTAAGTTCCATGGATTTTCGGATGTAATACAAATTTTGCAACGCAACAATCAAGCTATTATTATCACATTCCGCTAACCGACTGATGGATTTCCCGCAGAAAACCCTTAATTTAACTTTAGTACGCCATTTAATCTTGCGGTTTTGCCCGCTCGCTGTTTGACAAGATTCCAAAATCGACAAAATCTTTTGTGCAGAACTTTTTATTTTACACGGAATCTCTACCGTATCTATTCCCGCATCTCGGTTATAGTCCTTGAAATAATGATATTCTGTATCAATTTGTTGTTGCTCCAGCTTCAACTTCGCCAATATTGCTTTCTTTTCGTAATATTCCGGCATTTTTACGGCATACTTTTGGATTTCTTTTAGAAGTTCCCGGCCTTTTTCCTCTCTCCAATGAGTTAAATCCGGATAGCACTTAGGCTGTTCGGCAATAAAATTGTCTTTGTTGTCGCGATTGCCCAAGAATGCAACAATGAAATCGAATCCGTATTGCTGCAACTTTTCACGAATATTAGCGATCGCGGAATTATTATAAGACACAATCTGTACGGTTTTTCCTGTGACTATCAAGTTCGCTATAATATTAAGGATTGTTTGCGTTTTTCCGGTTCCGGGAGGCCCTTCAATCACACTGATTTGATTGCCCATTGCTGCCAGAACAGCTTGATACTGTCCGGCATTGCATCCAAAAGGGAAAATCAAATCCCGCACTTGATATGTACAAGGTTTCCGTATCTCCGGATTTAAATAATTCGCAAGTACAGTATTTTCCCCGACGAATTTCAATTTTTCATATTGCTTAGCTAAGAGATTTTCTCCAT
>DVOH01000050.1 GCA_018713745.1 Candidatus Stercoripulliclostridium merdipullorum
GATTTGATTTTGAATAAGGAAGAATTTTATTGCGTAACACAAAATCAAGGATTTTTCTATTATATTGATTAAAACAGAAAAATCGGTTTCGGACTATTCATACAGAAGGGAGCACGGGTTGCTCTGTACAAAAGACATGGTAAAAGCGGCAGTATAGGAATCGGGAGAGGAGAACACCCCCGATATTTTTTGACCGACAAAAGTTTCAAAGATGAAAAGACGGTTATATAGTCCGCTATAATACGAAAGAAATTGCGTTCGCCGGCGTCAAAATACGGGGAGCCGTTTCACCGATCTCTTCCGACCAGGTGGTCGACGGTGACGTCGAGATAGTCGGCAAGCAGGATCAGGGTCAGGAGATTGGGACTTTTGCCGTGCTTCCAGTTGGTAAAATAGCTGTCGTAGATCGGCAAGGCTTTGACAAGGGCGTAACGCGTTGCGCCTTTTTCCGCCATCACGGCGCGCAGTTGGTCGAAAAAGGGCGGCATCGCTTGCGGACGGTAATCGAGATAGGTTTCCGTTCGTCCCGCCAGAAAGTCAAGCGAACAGTGGAAATAATCGGCAAGTCTGACCAGTTGCGGCAGCAAAATCGAACGTTCGCCCTTGCGCCAACGTCGCACGGTTTCGTCACTGACGCCGAGGGCGGCGCCGAGTGATACCGTTGTCAGAGCGTGTTCGGCCATCAGTTCCGCCAGTCGATCGGCAAATCCCGCTTCCTTTTGCATTTGATTCTCCCGGGCAGAGGTCTGTCGTTTGTATTTGATACCGATATTATCCCCTTTTAAGTTGGATTTAACTTGCAATCCACCTATAAAGTGGTGTATAATCGAGATAGGTTCGATCAAGAGAACCGGCAGAAAAATTTCATTCGGAAAGGAGAAAAGAGGTTGGAAGCAAACGGTAAAATCCCGGGCGCCGAAAGGATAGGCGGATCGGGCATTATGGCGATTTGGTGTGTCGGGGAGCAAGACCTGCTGCTCGATCTCAAAATGTTGATCAAACAATATTACGTTGCAACATTCACGCAACAGGACAATCGGCTAAAATTGACGTTTTCCAACGGACAGACTTTTTGGATTACGGTGTCGGAGGAGAAGTAGCCGAGCCGATCGGTTTCATTTGCAGACAGGGCAACGAGAAGCGTTTGCAGGGCGGCGTAGGGGAAAACAGGAGGGGAAGCCGACAAGCAAACGGCTTGCCTTTCGGCAAGCCGCATTGTAAATCAGAAGTCGCTTACAGATAAATCTTAAACGTTTCGAGGTTGTAGCGATAGATGTCCATCAGGCGGTCGGACAGCGTGGTGTCGACGCGCTCGGGGGCGGCGTTCAGGGCTTTGGTCACCGCGATAATCCCCATATTGGTCCCTTGGATCATCAGCTCGGCAATGCGCGAAGCGCTTTTGTCGGTCAGGGTGTTGAGACGGGACGAAATCC
This sequence comes from Candidatus Stercoripulliclostridium merdipullorum, assembly GCA_018713745.1. Classification (GTDB taxonomy): domain Bacteria; phylum Bacillota; class Clostridia; order Christensenellales; family DTU072; genus Stercoripulliclostridium; species Stercoripulliclostridium merdipullorum. Next base: position 1,434 of record DVOH01000050.1, read on the forward strand.
AGACCATCGCTTTGTCCATCAGACCCACCGTATCGAGATCGGCACCGAGGCGGTCGGCGTTCAGCTCGATCTCCTTGGTCAGCGCAAGATAGGCGCGTTGCTGGCGGGTCAGCAGGGTCTTAAGACTGCGGTCTTCGACCAGGGGCTTGACGTATTCGATGGCGTCAATGCCCATCCGCGCGCTGCGGAACACTTCGCGGTAAAGGGCGCGGCTTGACTCTTCGGTTGCGAAGGCGCGACGTGCCGAAGAGGCGGGTTTTGCCGCTTTGCGCGGCGCAGCGTTTTGGGTCGTTTCCTTGGCGCGCGCCTTCTGCGCGCGGGGTTTCTTTTCGGCGGAAGCCGAAGAGGATTTGGTTGAATTGTCTTGTTTGGGTTGCCGAACTTGCTTTTTGGGCATCTCGTTTTTTTCTGTATTGTTCTGTACGGTTTGAGCGGGCATCTTGAATCCTCCTTGTTTTGTCCTTAGTATGTGCGTCGACAAGACGTTTATACGCGGCGGCAATCCGCAGCAGAACGGGACGCAGCAGCAATTCGCTGAGTCCTTCCGTTGCGGCGTAGGTTGCCGCGGTATAATAAGTGACGCGCCCGTCAAAGCCGAAGTGTGTAGCGGCAAGGTATACCGCCCCCACTCCTGCGGCACCGACAAAGTCTAAAATTGCGGCGACGGCAGGAGACGCCGCCGTACGCAGAATCCGCGTTACGCCCAGCAGAAAATATCCCGCAAGCCCTGCGCCGACAAACAGCAACAGGGCTTTGAATTGCATTGCGCTTTCGGCAATCACCGGAAGAGCTTTTTCAGCAGGCTTTTGCCGCCCGCGCTCCCGCCGTAACGGAAGCAATCGACGACGCCGCGCACTTTCATGGTGCCGGAATCGACGTCGAGGGCGTCGATTTTCAGCCCTTGCCCTTCGATCAGCAAGGTGCGTTCGCCGAGGGAAAGGCGCATATGTTTGTCGTCATAGTCCAGGACTTCTTCGACGCCGCCCACGGACAGTGCGCCTTCGGTGTAGGTCAGACTGTGATGTTTTTTTTGCAGTTCGCTCATAGCTTCCTCCCCTTTATTATACCGACTGCCGTTGACGGATATGACGGCTTTTGCTATAATATCGTATAGTATGACGGCAAAATTTTCAGGAGAAAAACGGGAGCGCGTTGCGCCCTGGTATCGGATTGACAATTCCGCGGCGATCTACCCGATGAGCATCACCGAAACGACGCAGAGCATTTTCCGCTTTGCGGCGGATCTGGACGAATTTGTGGACGAGCAGATTCTCGAGGATGCTTTGACGGACGTCTTGCCGCGCTTCCCGTCTTTTCGCGTACAGTTGAGAGCGGGGCTGTTCCGTCATTATTTCGATCACAACGAAGGCAAGCCCGTCGTTCGCCCCGACAACGGCGTCATACTCGAAAAAATCGATTTTTTTGCCAACCATTTTTATTTGTTCCGCGTGCGGTATTATCGCAAGCGGATTTCGATTGACTTTTTTCACGGGCTTTGCGACGGCGCGGGGGCAATGGTATTTTTCCGAGCGCTCCTGCATCGCTATCTTTACCTGGCCGGCAGAGTTGCCGAACGGGCGGAAGGGATCGCGTTGGCGGACGAGCCGCCGCGCCCTGCCGAACAGGAAGACGCGTTTGTGCGGTATTATGACAAAAAATTCCGTTTGTTCGGCGCCGCCGGCAAGATGATCGGCAAAAACGCCTTCCCCGTCCGCGGCAAGCGGCTGAGGGGCGCGGGCTACGGTGTCGTAACGGGAACGTGCGACGCCGCCGAACTCAAAGCGGTTGCCCGTCGGTACGGGTGCAGTATCACGGCGTATCTCGGCGGGTTGGCGCTGTGGTCGATCGTTACGGCTTCGCCCGACCCTAAGCCGAAGGAAGATCCCGCGGTGATGATTCCGATCAATCTTCGCAAGGTTTTCCCCAGCGAAACACTGAAAAACTTTACGTCGCTGATCCGCTGTGTTGTCGATCGCAAGACGACGCCGTTGACCTTGGAGGCGTATTGTGCCGCCGTCGAAGCCGAACTGCGCCGCGGAGCGGGCGACACGGAAGAACTGCGGGCAAAACTGTCCCTTTCGGCACTGATGGGGGCGAAGTGGTATATGAAGATTCTGCCGCTTTTTGTCAAGACGGCAATCACCAAACTCGGCAAACTGTTCAGTTTCAAGACCAAGCAAACGCTGATTCTCAGCAATCTCGGCGTGGTCGATCTGCCCGAAAGCCATCAGGGGCTGATCGAAAAAATGACGTTCAACGTCAATCTGTCGCGCAAAGTCCCCAAAAACGTCGGCGTCGTAACGGTAGGGGGACGAACGACGGTGACGTTTACGCGTATGATCTGCGATACCGAGGTCGAAACGGTATTCTTCCGTCGTCTCAGGGAGGACGGCGTCGGCTCTCTCGCGGTCGAAAGCAACTTCCGCGAAGGGATGACGCCTCGTGTTGACAAAGAAGCGAAACCGTGTTAAAATAAATTGATTTTGCAAACGAGGGGTGCTCGGTGAAAGGGGTTTTGTTACAACTCAAAAATCGGATCAAAGACCTGTTTCGCAACGGATATCACGCCCGTAATTCTATTTGTATCAAAAACGTTATTTACGATGACGGCGACGCCGAAATCTGTCGGGGCGATTTGTACACCCCGGAAGGCAAAGAAAGCCGCGCCGTTATTTTTTATATTAAAGGAGGACTGTTCGGCGGCGTCGCCAAATCGCGCCGCCGAGGCTATGCCGCACGACTTGCCGATCGCGGCTATACGGTTTTTGTTCCCGAGTACGGCGAAGGATCGGAGGGGTATGAGGCGTGTCTGAACCGTCTGCTCAAGGCCGAATCCTGGCTGAAGCGCAATCCCCAACAAGTCGGGGCTTCGGGCAAAATGCTGATTTTTGCCGAAACGACGGGGGCGGCGCTCGCCGTCGAACTGATTTTGTTAAAGCGCGATACCGCTTACCGAAGCGCGCGCGGCATCGAAACGACGCCCATCGGATTTCACGGGGCGGTGTTGTTTTCGAGCGTATGGGACTTGGACAAAGCCCTTGCCGGCAAACTTCCTCGCGCCCTGCGCAAGCATCTCGACCAATGGAACGCATCGACGGAAGATCTCGGCGGAATCGCGCCGACCTCTAAGATTACGACCTTTGTCCCGACCTTTGTCGCCTACAACGCGAGGGTCGAGCCGGTCAATCGGCAAAGCAAGGCTTTGCTATCCCGACTTCGGTCGATCGGGATCCCGATATGGGAGTACTGTGCGTCATATCGCAACCCGCCCGTCAACTGGCAGCTGGACGGATCGGAGCTGTCGGAGCTCCTGAATCGCGATGTCGACGCGTTTGTCGAACAGATCACGGAAGGACGTCCTTCCCCCAAATATATCGAAATTTGAGGTTTATTATGGCAGCAAAACAACTAATGGCAAAGATCGGCAACGCTTGGCAGTACGTCAAAAAACATTGGGATATTCCTCCGCAAGGCAAGTTCCTCTCATTTAAAGAAGCGGTTGCCTATTGCGTCGGCGGCATGGGCGCGGTCGGGGGTCGCGTAATCCCGACGTTTGTGACGTTGTCGGCAGGAATTTATACCGCCGCCGCGCTGAATATCAGCGTGGACGATATCTTCTGGGTCGGACTGGTCACCAGTATCATTACGATTTTACGCGCGCCGTTGATCAGTTATATCATCGACAACACCAATACCAAATACGGCAAATTCCGTCCGTATATTATTTGGATGCCCATTCCGATCGTCATCAGTTTCTTCCTTCTCGGGTGGGTCCCTGCCGCAATCGACAATTATGTCGCGATGGTCATCGTTTATGCCCTGATTTACAATGTATTGCAGTTTTTCGTCGGCGTGCATTCCTTGGCGTTTACGTCGCTCTCTCAGGTCATTTCCCCGAGTCCGCAAGAACGTACCCAGCTGATGTCGGTCGGCGCGTTTGTTTACAGCCTCGGACCTTCCATCGTCAATGCGGTATTTCCGTTGCTTGCCAACTTTTTGTTCACCCAAACCGTCGACGGCATCAAAATTATGGGCATCAACGCCCTCGATACTTATCGCTGGATTGTTCCCCTTCTTGCGGCGGTGTGCTATGCTTTTGCTTTGATTGCGGCGTTCGGGACGAAGGAACGGATGATGATCTCCAAAGTATATGTGCAACGCGTCAAATTTTTGGACGGCGTTCGCAAAACCGTTCAGAACAAATATTTTTGGATCAACAACCTTCACCGCCTTTGGGAAAATCTCAAAGTCGTCGGCGCAAGCTTTTTCATCTGGGTCTGCACCTATATGCTGCAGAACGAGTTTGCCCAATCCATCGTTGTTACCGTTATGGGTACGGCAAGCGTGCCCGGCATGCTTCTCGCGCCCATGCTGATCAAACGTATCGGGGTGCGCAAATTGGTCGTCATCAGCAATATTCTCCTGGTTGTTTTTACGTTGCCGATTTGCTTCTTCCCCAATCCGTGGTTGATTCTGGTTGCGGGATATATGGTTACGTTGGCGTTCGGCGTGCAGATCGTCACCAATTCCCTGATGATGGCGCAGACGTACGATTATCAGCAATTCAAGACGGGCGACCGTATGGAAGGATTCTTGTCGCAGTTCGGCGAAATTCTGATTCAGGTGACGACGATTGCCGTTGCCTATATCGGACCGGCAATTTCCAAAGCGTACGGTTATTTCGACGACGCGACGGTGTTGTATCGCCCCGAAGTCATCGAACCGATCATTCAGCTCAACTGCGTCGTGGCGGCGGGATCGGCGGTTCTTGCCGTGTTGTCAATGCTCCTGTGGGATCTGACGGATAAAAAGCATGCGCAAATTATGGACGTTTTGGGCGTGCGCGCCCTGAAAGAAGACGGCGTGATCGAAGAGGGTGAGGCCAACGTGCTCGAAACCAAAATTCTTGCAGGCGACGAAGAAGCCATCCGGCTGGCAAAAGAGATGATTCGTCGCAACGAAGAATTACGCGCCGAAGGCAAAATCAAAGAAGCGGACGCCGGAACAAACTGATGCGGATTATCACGGCGGGGTTTTTATACAGCAAAACAACGGAAGCTGAACCATGTCGCTGAACCGCAGGATCGAAAGAACGTGTCTTGTCCTTCTCTGCATCCTTACCGTCGCCGTTGTCGGGTGCGGCTTGCTGACGACGCTTGAGGCGAGCGGAACAAAAGGCGTAGATTACAACGCGTTGCAGACCAATCGCTATGCGGTCGAGGTCACGCAGACGAAGGAGTATACGCTGTATCTTCCCGAAGCGGAAGGGGTGACGTGGGGATTTTTGTTCTATGTCGGGACGGCGTTGCCGCCCGAAAATTACGACGTATTGCTCCGCGCGGTGGCAGGCGCGGGGTTTGCCGTCGGCGTCAGCAAAAATGCGCTTGCCGACCTGATGTATCGGGAGGAAGAACCGATTTACGCGGCGCTGGGACTTCAGCGATATATTATAGCGGGGCATTCGCAGGGGGGTGGCGCGGCAATCCGCAGAGCCGCCGAAAATCCCGCAACGACCAAAGGATGCGTGTTGTATTCGCCGATGATCGTCAACGATGCGACGCTTGCGGGGAGCGCCCTCCCGATGCTTTATTTCGAGGCCGAAAACGACACCGTTTTAAGCGACGCGATCAAGGCTGTGGCAAAAAGCAGAATGAATGCGGGGCGCCGTTATGCGTTGCTCGAAGGCGCCAATCACATGTGTTACGGCGAGATGGAATTTTTCGGTGACGGCGTCAACGAGCGGGACAAAGCGGAAATTCAACAGGAAGTGATCGATCGGACGATTGCCTTTTTGCAAAGCGTAACGGGCGATTGATCCCTCAGTCGATCGCAGAATCGTTTTGATCGGAAGAAGGATCGGTAAGATCCTTTTTTTGTTTGAGATACGTCAGGAATAGCGTAGCGGGACGGGAAAGGGCGCCTTGTTGCTTCCATACCAGATCGAGGTGCGTCGTCAGCGCGGGGGACAAGGGGCGAAAACAGAGTACGGTATCCTTGGTGTTGATCAGTCGGTCGAGTCCGACGGCATAGCCCAAACCCGCTTTGACCAGAAGGGAAGCGTTGTACAGGAGATTGTAGGTTGCGCGAACGTCAATGCGTCGGATATCGTCGCCGAACCATTGCAACAGACGACTGCCCGGGCGCAAAGACTGTCTTGAGCAAATCAGCGGGAGTCCTTTGAGATCGTTCGGGGTCAGACAGTCTTGTCGGGCAAGGGGACTGTCCGCGGGCATCAGAACGCCCCATCGGTCGGTCAGGGGCAGGCGGATCGACTCGTATCGGGTGAGGTCGGCAAGATCGACCGTGACGCCGAAGTCGATCAGTCCTTTGTCGAGGCGTTCGACGATCGTTTCGGCGTCACCGCTGAAAAAGCGGAAGCGGATGCCGGGATAGTCCCGTTGCAAAGCGGTAGCGGCTTCGGCAATGGTCTGAAAGGCGTGACTCTCTCCGCCGCCGATATAAATTTCTCCTTCGACGTCATTCGCCGTTGCCATGAGGTCGGTTTGTGTTTTTTCGTACAGATCGAGAATTTCTTCGGCACGCTTTTTCAGCAATTTTCCCGCTTCGGTCAGCGTGATCGTTCGCTTGCCGCGCACAAAAAGGGGTTGTCCGACTTCCCGTTCGAGCAGCTGCATTTGTCGGGACAGACTGGGCTGGGCAAGAAACAGCGTTTCCGCCGCACGGGTTATGTTCTGTTCGCGCGCCACCGCAAGAAAATATCGCAAAACTCTCAGTTCCATATCATACCTCTTTTTTATTCTATCACAAATTACCATAGTTGTCAGCTATGATAAATGATAGAAAACGGATATTTGACGTTTGACAGTTTCGGGGTTACGATAGAACCGAAAGACAACGGGAGGTTTTATGGAAATCAGGTTCGGAAGCTATATCGTAGCGGATTCGGAAGCGCACCGCGTGATGCACCGCGCCGCGGAAAGAGCCCGCCGTATCACGGCGCGGATCAATCGCGGAAATTTACGGCAGAAGGGGATCGCCAAGTTGTTCGGACGGCTGACGGGCAAAAAGCCGGGGGAAGGGTTTGTGTTGTTTCCGCCTTTTTATACCGATTGCGGACGGAATATTGCCATCGGTCGCAAAGTATTTATCAATGCGGGATGTTGTTTTCAGGATCAGGGCGGCATCGAAATCGGAGACGGTTGTATGATCGGGCATCAGGTAGTGATCGCAACGCTCAATCACGATCTTCGTCCCGACCGTCGGGGCAATATGATGGCTTCTGCGGTAAAAATCGGCAAAAACGTATGGATCGGATCGCATGCAACGCTGTTGCCGGGGGTAACGATCGGTGACAACGCCGTGATAGCGGCGGGCGCGGTCGTAACAAAAAACGTTCCCGCGGGCAGTGTGGCGGCAGGGGTTCCGGCAAAAGTAATCAAAAAAATCGGAGGTTAAACGATGTTAGGAGAATTTGTTTATCACAACCCGACCAAGCTGTATTTCGGCAAAAAAGCATTGGAGGGGCTGAAAGAAGAATTGCCGCGTTACGGCAAGAACGTACTTCTGGTTTACGGGGGCGGATCGATTAAACGGAACGGAATTTATGACAAAGTCGTTGCGATTCTCGAGTCGTGCGGCAAGACCGTAACCGAAGACCCCGGCGTAATGCCCAACCCGACAACCGAAAAACTTGCCGAAGGCATTCGGCTGGCAAGGGCGGCAAACGTCGATTTGATTCTTGCCGTCGGCGGCGGCTCGGTCTGCGATTATGCAAAAGCGGTGTCGGTATCGGTGCATTATGACGGCGATCCCTGGCAAAAATATTTTGCAGACTTCGAGGACGTCGACAATGCCGTCGTCCCGGTCGGGTGCGTCTTGACGATGGTCGGCACGGGGAGCGAAATGAACGGCGGTTCCGTGATTACCAACCGCGCCGAAAAACGGAAGATCGGACATGTTTTCGGAGCCGAAGTTTTTCCGAAGTTCTCAATCCTCAATCCCGAGTTTACGTTCACGTTGCCGCGGTATCAGATGGTATCGGGCATATACGATATTATGTCGCACATCCTGGAGCAGTATTTTTCGGGAGAAGACGACAACACGTCGGACTATATCATGGAAGGCTTGCTTCGGTCGCTGATTCACAGTGCGGAGATTGCCTGCAAAAATCCGCTTGACTACGAAGCGCGCAGCAATATCATGTGGATTGCGACGTGGGCGCTGAACACGTTAATTGCCAAAGGGAAGACGACGGACTGGGAAGTCCACATGTTGGGACAGGCGGTTGGGGCGCATACCGACGCAACGCACGGGATGACGCTTGCGGCGGTGTCGATGGCGTATTATCGCCATATTCTGCCCTACGGAATCCCAAAATTCAAGCGGTATGCCGTCAACGTCTGGGGCGTCGATACTGTCGGAAAGAGCGAGCTTCGGATCGCCGAAGAAGGACTTGCCGCAATGGAAAAGTGGATGCGGGAGACGGGACTCGTGTTAAAACTCGGCGAACTCGGCGTAACCGAAGCGATGTTGGACGGCATAACGGAAAGCACGCTGATCATGCAAGGCGGGTATAAAGTTCTGACGCCCGTCGAAATTCGCGCAATCCTCAAAGAAAGCCTGTAAGGAAAAACCCGAAAGGGGAAAGGAGACAATATGAAAAACATCGTGATCGTCAGCAGTACCTACCGAAGCGGCGGCAATTCCGAATGCCTCGCGGAAGCGTTTGCAAAGGGCGCGAAGGAAGCGGGCAACGAGGTAAAAATCCTGTATCTGAAAGAGATCGATCTCAAATTTTGCATCGGTTGTCTATCTTGTTTGAAGAGCGGCAAATGCGTTCTGAACGACGGGATCAACGACATACTGCCTGTCGTGCAAAATGCGGATGTGCTCGTGTTTGCCACACCCGTATACTACTATGCCATGAGCGGACAGCTGAAAACCTTTCTCGATCGGCTCAATCCCCTTTACGGGCGGGACAACCGATTCAAAGAAATCTATTTGTTGGCAACGGCGGCGGAGAACGCCAAGGAAGCCGTTGACGGAACGGTGCGCGGGGTGCAGGGATGGATCGACTGTTTCGAGGGCGTTACGCTGAAAGAAGTGGTTTACGGCGTGGGCGTCGAGCGAGCGGGAGAAGTCCGGAATACCCCGGCACTGATGCAGGCGTATCGGGCGGGATTGACGGTCTGAGAAGGAGAGGCAGGAGATGGATCAACAATTTGAAAAACAAAATATTTTCGGAATCGGGTTCCCGAACGACGCATATTCGGAATACTTTAGCGGAAAATCGTATCTGAATCCGTTGACGACCGCTGTTGAAGGAAACCCCTTTTTTGCAAACGTAACGTTTGCGCCGGGGTGTCGCAATCATTGGCACGCGCACCTTGCCGACAAAGGCGGCGGACAAATACTGTTGTGTGTAGCGGGCAAGGGATGGTACCGCGAGCGCGGCAAGGAGGCGAGGCTGCTTTCCCCCGGGGATGTGGTCGAAGTGCCGGTCGGCGTCGAGCATTGGCACGGCGCGACGAAGGACGGCTGGTTTGCCCATGTCGCTGTCGAAATACCGGGCGAAAACGGACGTTGTCGGTGGTTGGAGGCGGTGTCGGATGCGGAGTATGACGCGTTGCCGGGAGTCGAACCGTGAAAAGGCTGACGGTAGCCGCGCTGACGGCGTTGTGGTTGTTGCTAAGCATAACGGCGGTTGCCTGCGTTCCGACGAAGGACGCGACGCCGACCACGGGCGGCAATTACGAAGATCCCGCCCAAAACAACGGACAAAGTGCCGATCAAGGCAACGGGCAAAACACCGACGGTGCCGAAACGGGAGGGGACACGATGTGGCTGATCATCGGGGAAACAAAACTGAAAGCGACGCTTTGTGACAACGCCGCGGCGCGGGCATTGAAAGCAAGTTTGCCGCTGACGATCGAGATGAGCGATTACGGAAACTTTGAAAAAGTGGGGACCCTCGGAACAAGACTCCCGCAGGACGATCGGACGATTACGACGCAGGCAGGCGATCTGATTTTGTATCAAGGCAATCACTTTGTCATTTATTACGATACCAATCGTTGGAGTCTGACGCGTCTCGGGCGGATCGACAACGTGACGCAATCGGAACTGAAAGAGATTCTCGGGGAAGGGGACGTCACCGTTACGCTGACGGATACTCCGTAACTCCGCGGCGGAATAATATTGCGGGAAAAAGAAAAAACGGGCAGTTATTTGCCCGTTTCTTGTATTATGTAATATTTGCGGCGAACTATTCTTCCTGCTTCGGTGGGTCTGCTTCGGTAGCGTCGTTTGCCACAGGCGCATCGACGGGTGCGGCGGCTTCGGTGGCGTCGGGTGCGATTTCGTCGTATTCGGCGTCCTCTTCGTGCGGGGTGAGCGCCATGGCAGCAACCTTTCCGTCGTTTTTAAGCCGCATGATTCGTACGCCCTGGGTGGCGCGACCGATTTTGCTGATCATCGACGCCTGAACGCGGATCATCGTGCCGTTGTCGGCGATAATGATGATGTCTTCGTCGTCGCTGACCAGTTTCAGGTTGACAAGACCGCCCGTTTTTTCGGTGAACTGACCGGCTTTGATGCCTTTTCCGGCGCGGCTTTGCAGACGGTAATCGTCAAGGTCGCTTCGCTTGCCGTAGCCGTTTTCGGTGATCGTGATGACTTCGCATCCCGGTTTGACAACCGCCATGTCGACGACGTGTTCGCCTTCGTCCAGCTTCATGCTGCGTACGCCTTGCGAGCCGCGACCCGTCTTGCGGACGTCCTCTTCATGGAAGCGGATACATTTGCCCGAAGAGCTTGCCATCAGGATTTCGTTGTCGCCCGTCGTCAGTTCGGCAACGATCAGCTCGTCGGTTTCGCCGAGTGTGATGGCGATCTTGCCGTTTGCGCGGATGGAGCGGAATTCGGAGAGGTCGCACTTTTTGATCAGACCTTCCCGCGTTGCCATCATCATATAGCCGCTATCGTACTCTTTGACCGAAAGGAGGGTGGTGACCTTTTCGCCTTCGGACAGGGGAAGGATGTTGACGACGGCACGACCTTTGCTTGTTTTGGTCGCTTTGGGTACCTCAAATGCCTTGATACAGTATACCTTTCCACGGTTGGTAAAGAACAGCAAGTCGTCGTGCGTGTTGGTGACGAACATTTTGGTGACAAAGTCTTCGTCCTTGGTCTTGTGTGCCGTCACGCCCATTCCGCCGCGTCCTTGCGTCTTGTATTCGGCAACCGAAATCCGTTTGACATACCCTTGATAGGTCATCGATACGACAACGTCCTCTCGTTCGATCAGGTCGGCGATGTTGATTTCGCTCATGTCGTAACTGAGTTCGCTGCGCCGCGCGTCGGCGTAGTTTGCACGGATTTCGCTGAGTTCTTCTTTGATGATCTGCGTGACCCGACCGGGGTTGGCGAGAATATCGCGGTAGTCGGCGATTTCGTGGACGAGGTTGTCGAGTTCTGCCCGAAGTTTTTCGACTTCGAGATTGGTCAGCCGCGCCAGGCGCATATCGAGGATGGCGCCCGCCTGCTTTTCGCTCAGCTCGAACGCTTCCATCAGGTTGGTCATGGCGTCGCCGCGCTCTTTGCTCTTTTTGATGATTTCGATTACTTCGTCGATGCTTGCAAGCGCAATCACCAGTCCGCGCAGGATATGTTCTTTTTCGAGCGCTTTGTTGAGGTTGTAGCGGGTGCGCCGCGTCACGACTTCGATCTGGTGGTTGACGTAGGCTTCGAGAATCTCTTTGAGATTGAGGATCTTCGGCACGCCGTCCAGAAGGGCAAGGAAGGTGATGCCGGTCTTGACTTGCAGATCGGTCTGCTTGTACAGCGTGTTCAGTACGACCTGCGGGTTGGCGTCGCGCTTCAATTCGATGACGATGCGCATGCCGAAGCGGTCGGATTCTTCTTTGATGTTGCTGATCCCTTCGAGCTTTTTGTCCTTGACCTGATCGGCGATGTTTTTGATCAGATTGGCTTTGTTGACCTGGTAGGGGATTTCGGTGACGATGATGCGGTGGCGGTTGTTTTCTTCTTCGATTTCGCATCGGGCACGGATGACGACGCCGCCTTTTCCCGTGCGGTAGGCTTGTTTGACCGCCGCTCTCCCAAGCACCAGTCCGCCCGTCGGATAGTCGGGACTCGGGATATATTCGATCAGCTCGTCCACCGTGATGTCGGGGTTGTCGAGGAGCGCGATCGTTCCGTCAATGACTTCGCCGAGGTTGTGCGGAGGAATGCTGGTCGCCATACCGACGGCAATCCCTTCGCTTCCGTTGACCAACAGGTTGGGATATTTGGCAGGGAGGACGGTAGGCTGCATCAGCGTGTCGTCGAAGTTGGGATAGAAGTCGACGGTATCCTTGTCGAGATCCTTCAGCATTTCGCCCGCAATCTTCGACAGACGCGCTTCGGTATAACGTTGCGCCGCGGGCGGGTCGCCGTCGACCGAACCGAAGTTTCCGTGTCCGTCGATCAAGGTGCAGCGGATGGAAAAGTCCTGCGCGAGACGCACCAGCGCGTCATAAACCGCAAAGTCGCCGTGGGGGTGATATTTACCCAGCACTTCACCGACGATACGGGCGCATTTTTTGTGGGGTTTGTCGTAAGTATTGCCGAGTTCGCTCATCGCGTAAAGGATTCTGCGGTGAACGGGCTTAAGACCGTCGCGGACGTCGGGGATGGCACGGCTGACGTTGACCGCCATCGCGTAGCTGATAAACGACTTGGAAAGTTCGTCTTTTACGTTGACGTCGATGATTTTGGTTTTGGCGAGGATCTCTTTGATATTCTTGATGTCCAGTCCTTTTTTGTTATCCATAATTAAATGTCAAGCTCCTTAACCAGTTTGGCGTTTTCTTCGATGAACGCGCGGCGAAGTTCGGGCTGTTCGCCCATCAGAAGGGTGAAAATTTCGTCTGCGGCTTCGGCGTCCTCGACGGTGACGCGAAGGAGCGTTCTGGTTTCGGGGTTCATCGTGGTTTCGTAAAGCTGGTGGGCGTTCATTTCGCCGAGACCTTTGTAGCGTTGCAGTTCGTAACGGCCGCCGACTTTTTCCTGATACTCCTTGAGTTCGATGTCGGAGTAGCAGTAGGTGACGTCTTTGCCTTTGGTCACCTTATAGAGGGGCGGAAGGGCTATATAAACGTGTCCTTGCTCGATCAGGGGACGCATGAACCGGAAGAAGAACGTCAACAGCAGAATTCGGATATGGCTGCCGTCGACGTCGGCATCGGTCATGCAGATGATACGGTCGTAGCGGCGTTTGGTGATGTCGAATTCGTCCTTGTAGCCGCAGCCGAATGCTTTGATCATCGCTTTGATTTCTTCGTTGTCGAGTACGCGATGCAGGCGCGCCTTTTCGACGTTGAGAATCTTACCGCGCAGGGGAAGAATCGCCTGAATCTGACGGTCGCGGCCTTGCTTGGCGGTACCGCCTGCCGAGTCGCCCTCGACCAGATAAATTTCGCAGTTCAAAGGATCGGTGTCCGAGCAGTCGGCAAGTTTGCCGGGGAGGGTGGTGGACTCCATGACGCCTTTGCGGAAGGATTCGCGCGCCTTTCTGGCGGCTTCACGCGCTCTCTGGGCGGTGACGGACTTGCTGACGAGTTCTTTTGCGACCTTGGGGTTTTCTTCGAGATATTCGCACAATTTTTCGGTGACGATGCGGTTGACGATCGAGCGCATCTCGGAATTGCCGAGTTTGGTCTTGGTTTGTCCTTCGAATTGCGGTTCGGGCAGTTTGACGCTGATGACGGCAGTCAGTCCTTCGCGGACGTCCTCGCCCGAAAGTTTTTCGTTTTCTTTGAGGACCTTGAGTTTTTGACCCGCTTCGTTGACGACTTTGGTCAGCGCGGTCTTAAATCCTTCGAGATGCACGCCGCCTTCTTCGGTGTTGATGTTGTTGGCGAAGGTATGAATAGACTCGGAGTAGCCCGTGTTGTATTGCAAAGCGCATTCGACGGTGTTGTCGTTGATGACGTCTTCGAAGTACAAAACGGCGGGGAATATGACTTCGCGTCCTTTGTTGAGGTTTTCGACAAAGTGAATGATACCGCCTTCGTAGCAGAAAACTTCTTTGCGTTCCTGCCCTTCGCGCTGATCTTCGATGGAAATCGAAAGCCCTTTGTTGAGGTAGGCGAGTTCGCGCAGGCGAAGGCGCATGACGTCGTACTGGAACACGACGGTTTCAAAAATTTCGTCGTCGGGGAAAAACGTGACTTTGGTGCCCGTCGTATCGGCTTCGCCCACGACCTGAAGGTCGCGTTGCGGGATGCCGCGGTTATAAATCTGACGGAACAGTTTTCCGTTTTGACGGACTTCGACTTCGAGCCACTCGGAAAGGGCGTTGACGACCGAAAGACCGACGCCGTGCAAGCCGCCGCTGATCTTGTATCCGCCGCCTCCGAATTTGCCGCCCGCGTGTAGTTTGGTCAAAACGACTTCGACGGCGGACTTGTTTTCTTTGGGAATAATACCCGTGGGGATACCGCGGCCGTTGTCGGAGACCGAGCAGGATCCGTCGGGGCGGATGACGACTTCGATGTGGGTACAATAGCCGGCAAGGGCTTCGTCGATGGAGTTGTCCACAATCTCGGTGACGAGGTGGTGCAGACCTTTGATGTCGGTGCTGCCGATGTACATACCGGGGCGTTTTCTGACGGGTTCCAGACCTTCCAGAACCTGAATCGCGCCCTGATCGTAGCCTTGATTAAGGGGTTCGGACATAAAGCCTCCTTGGGTGTGTAATAAAAGAGGATCCGCACGGGGCGGAAAAACTTTTTCTTATTATACCACAGCGCGGCGAAAAAGGCAACGGAATCGCGCGCATTAAAATAATGTACGCGCGCGTGATCATACACGCGCGCGCGAAACCGTATCGAACGCGAAGTCGAGAGAGGATTTAGATGGGTGTATGTTTCAAATCGGGCGGCGGAATTGACTTAGCAGGCGGATTGTATTATAGTATAGGAGAAAGAAATCGGGACGCCGAGGAGGAGTCTATGAAAGCGTTCTGCGGCAAAAACATTGTGCTGACGGGTTGTAACAGCGGGATCGGATTATCCTTTCTGAAGCTGATTGCAAAGGACAACAAAGTCCTCTGCGTCGACGTCAACGTCGACCGGTTGCGGGAGATGGCGGCGCGGTTTGACGGGCTGACCGTCTTGCAGTGCGACGTTTCGACCAAGGAGGGCGTCGATCGCGTGTTTGACGAGGCGGAAAAAACGCTCGGCAAAATCGACCTGTTTTACGCCAACGCGGGCTACGCGTATTACGAGAAATACAATTATGCCGATTGGAACAGGATTGACGCCATCTTTCGGTGCAACTGCTATTCGCCGTTTTATTCCTTTTCGCGCTATGTCGCATCGCTGAAGGGCGCCGAAGGGCAGTTTGCCGTGACGGCTTCGGCAATCGGCAAGATGGCAATGCCGGGTTATGCGTTGTATTCGGCGTCGAAGTTTGCCGTCGAAGGATTTCGGCAGGCGCTCAGACTCGAGTGTCCGCCCAACGTCAAGGTCAGCGTCCTGTATCCGATCGCGACGGATACCGGCTTTTTTGCCTTCGGGAGCGACGGGCGTTCGCGCAAAGAAGACCGCCCCTTCCCCGTGCAAAGCCCCGACGTCGTGGCGCGCAAAATGCTCAAAGCCGTCGCCAAAGGCAAGCACATATGCAATCCCTCGGCACTCTTCTCGTTTTTCCTGCAGGCGGTCAAATTCTGCCCTTGGTTGCGCACCGTCTACTGGAAGCTCGAAACCGCCAAATTCCGCCGCTATTGCAAGCGCGAGCAGATTTAACAATTACAGACCGACAGGAGTTCTATGAAATATCCTCTTCTTTTTTCGCCGATGAACATCGGCACATGTACCGTTAAAAACCGTATCGTTATGTCGCCCATGCTGATGGGCTTCGGGCAGATCGACGGTCGCCCGACCGAACAGCTGACGGACTATTACGAGGAGCGTGCCAAGGGCGGCACGGGATTGATCATTACCGAGATCACACGCGTCAACGACGTTCACGGCGCGGCGGCGTTTGCTCAGCTTGCGATGTCGCACGACTATCACATCGAGCCGATGCGCGCCTTTGCCGAGCGGATCCACCGCCACGGAGCCAAGCTGTTTGTCCAGTTGCATCATCCCGGTCGTCAGAACGTCGGGTTGATGGTTGGCACCGTTCCGATTTCGGTGGTTGCCCAACGCGCCTGGAAAGGATACCGAAAATTGCTATATAAGTCCGTCCCCGTGATGCGCAAACTGCTTCTCGAAAAGGATCGCGTTCCGTGTTCGGTTGCCCCCAGCAAGGTCAGCCCCAGCTACTTTGCCCGCGGCAGAGTGCGCGCCTTACGCCACTCCGAGATCAAACAGCTGATCGGGCAGTTCGTTGCCGCCGCGGTGCGTTGCCAAAAGGCAGGCGTCGACGGCGTAGAGCTTCACGGTACGCACGGCTATCTGATTCAACAATTTTTGTCGCCTTATACCAACCGCAGGACGGACGAGTACGGCGGTTCGTTTGACAACCGCTTGCGGTTTCTCCGGGAGATTGTCGAGGGCATCCGCAAAGCGTGCGGCAATTATCCGATCATTGTGCGGTTGAGCGTGGACGAGTGTTATGATCGGATCGGACAGCAGAAGGGGTACGGTCTGAAAACGGGCGTTGCGTACGCCAAAGCGATCGAAGCGATGGGGGTTGACGCGATCGACGTCAGCTCGGCGGCGTACGACACCTTCAATTATTGGTTGGAGCCGACTTCCTTCCCCTGCGGCTGGCGCAAACACATGGCGGCGGCAGTCAAAGCGGCGGTCAAAATTCCCGTGCTTGCCGCAGACGTCATCCGCACACCCGACTTTGCCGAAGGGTTGCTTGCCGAAGGCGTGCAGGATTTTGTTTCGCTGGGACGGCCGCAGATTGCCGATCCGCATTGGGCGGAAAAAGCGGCATGCGGCAAGGAAGATACGATCAAACGCTGTATCTCTTGTTTGTATTGCATCGAAAGCATGCAAGAAAACGCCTTTACGGGCGGACACGGTCACTGTTCGGTCAATCCGACGGTAGGGCGCGAACGCGAATATTACACCGAAGGGCTTCCCCAAAACGGCGGGGGCAGAACGGTCGTTGTCGTGGGCGCGGGATGCGCGGGACTGACTGCGGCGGAAATTCTTGCCGAACGCGGATTCCGTGTCGTCGTGATCGAAAAAGAAGAAAAGGCGGGAGGACAACTCAATCTTGCCGCCATGCCGCCGCACAAAGAAAAAATCGGCTGGTGCTGTCGGGATCTGCTGACTGCGGCAGAAGCAAAGGGCGCCGAAGTCGTCTTCGGCAAAGAGGCAACGCCCGAAGCGATTGCCGCTTACAATCCCTATGCCGTCATCGTTGCGACGGGCGCGACGGCGGTGCGGCCGCGTTCGATTCCGGGCGCCGACGGCTTGAATGTCTGTACGACGACCGAGATTCTGACCGGTGCGGTCAAGCCCCGCGGCAAGCGGGTCGCGCTGATCGGATCGGGCATGACGGGACTCGAGACGGCAGAGCTGATCGCACAAGACAACGAGCTGACCGTCGTCGAAATGGCAGATGCCGTCGCACCGACGACATGGTTCCAGCACAGGGATGACTGTATTCCCAAACTTGAAGAAGCGGGAACCCGTTTTCTCTTAAATCACAAACTGCTGTCGATCGATTCCGAGGGGATCGAAGTGGTGGAAACGGCAGGCGCAAAGCAAAAATTCCGCGCCGTCGGCACTCCGCGGAAATTGCCCTTTGACCTGATTGTCCTCTCCCTCGGCGCGCGTTCGGAGCGAAGCCTCGCCGAGGCGCTGGAAGGGCAATACGAGCGTCTTTATGTGATCGGCGACGCGGCAAAGGTCGGGCGAATCGCCGACGCGACCGCCGCAGGCTATCGCGTGGCAACCGAACTGAATTAAGCCACACCGCACGCACAATCGTCTATGATCCTAAAACCGAAAAAAACACCTTTTGCAAGGTGTTTTTTTGGAGGAAGGAGGCAAGGACCTTCTTTCAAAACAAGTTCTTACCGCTTCCGGGTTGCAGGCTTCCCCAACTCCTGATATAGCATACGACAAAGCTTGCAACCGAACCGCTTTCCGCTCTCCCGCGACCGTGGGAGCGGCGGCAATCGCCGACGGCAGATCTCTTATCTCGACCTCCCTACACTTTTATAACGCTTCCCGCGCGGCAACCGTCTTGCGGATTTACGTTTTATTTACCGTTTTGTCGAAAAAAGTTTTCGGCAACAGCCGATATGCGCGTTCTGATTTCCGCTTGCGCGCCGATCTTTTCGGCGTTATAATAGGGGCAATATCGGTTTTCATCGACAGGGAGGTACTATGCTCGCCTACACCTATTTCGGCAAAGGGGACTTCAGATTGGTCGATAAGCCCGTGCCGCAGCTTGCGTGCGACACCGATGCATTGGTTCGGATTACACTCGGCAGCATCTGTACGAGCGACCTGCATATTCTGCACGGCAGTGTGCCGCGTGCCGTCCCGGGGATCACCGTAGGACACGAGGCGGTCGGTGTGGTCGAAGCGGTCGGGGAGGGGGTCAAAACAGTCAAGCCCGGCGATCGCGTTTCGATCAACGTCGAAACGTTTTGCGGCGATTGTTGGTTTTGTCGGCATGGCTTCGTCAACAACTGCACCTCTCCTTTCGGCGGTTGGGCGCTTGGCTGCAGAATCGACGGGATGCAAGCGGAGTATGTGCGCGTACCGTTTGCCGATACCGGCTTAACCGTCATTCCGCCTTCGGTCAGCGACAAACAGGCGCTTCTTGCCGGCGATATTTTGGCAACGGGATATTGGGCGGCAAAAATTTCCGAGATCGAACGCGGTGACAACGTACTGATTATCGGTGCGGGACCGACGGGCATCTGTTCGATGCTGTCGGCATTCTTGTATGCGCCCGACCGCGTATATATTTGCGATATCGACGAGGCGCGCCTCCGTTTTGTCGCAGCGCATTATCCCGACGCAATTCCCCTCCGTTCGGAAGAAGTATTGCACCGCTTGGGCGCGGAGTGCGAGCGCGGCGGTGCGGATAAAGTAATCGAAGCGGCAGGGACTCCCGCCTCGTTCCGTCTTGCCTGGGAAGCGGCGCGCCCTAACGCGGTGGTCTCGATCGTCGCGATGTACGACGATCCGCAAACACTCCCGCTCCCCGACATGTACGGCAAGAATCTGACCTTCAAAACGGGCGGCGTGGACGGGTGTGACGCGTCGGAAATCCTCCGCCTGATCGCGGCAGGCCAACTCGACGCCTCTGCACTGATCACCCATACCTATCCCCTCCGGGAAGCTCCCGCGGCATACGACCTGTTTGCCGCCCACCGCGACGGTGTGATGAAAATCGCACTGGATTGTCGGAATGCTTCGGCGCAAGCGAATGAAAACGGCAATACAGCCATCAAAATGCCGATCTGACTTTTTATAAGGAATTTTCGAGACGCTCCGATCGATTCCCGGAAAACAAACGAATCTTCAAACAAGAAAAAACACGGACGAATCCGTGCTTTTTTATTCTGGTGGAGCATGTGTAACGTAAATCGAATAGTATTATATGAGCGCAGAACTAGTCTTTTGATTTTGCGATAGACTCTTGTATTTTGGATATTTCTTATTCAATTTCTTTGATGTCATATTACAAATCACTTAACAGTACTTGTCTGTCCAGTGTAAATATATCTTTCAAATCTAAATGTGAATATGGCATCACTTGATGCTTTTCAACCAGCTGGATTACATTTGTAACAGCAAACGCACATCCGTGTACTCCAGCCTCATGGACAATACTCTGAATTTGTCCATTAATATTGTTTCCAAAGCCTCCGGCTATATAAGAAAAAAACGCTAATGGATTCTGCGATTGACAATAACGGCTGAAACCTTCTATGTAATTATGCACCATACGATTGTGATGGTCATTGCTTATAGAGTATTTGCTGTATGCTTTATTATCAATGATCCCGCAATATCCTTCCTGATCGGATATTAAAAGGACATCAGGAGTTAGTCCAATGGGACCGACATGATGTGTTTCGAAATTGAACACATCCTTAAATAGGCATGTGGTTGCACGTTCAAATTCTGTTGCTTCATCTCTTCCTCTAAAAGCCATTTCAAAATATTCTGTCATAAATGAACCAATTGCGCCGCGAGGATAAAATTTAAGCAAAGTCTCTTCAACGAACTTCCCGTCAATGCCAGTCTTTTCAGCTATTACATCTGTCAGTT
>DVOH01000051.1 GCA_018713745.1 Candidatus Stercoripulliclostridium merdipullorum
ATATAATACGAGCTTGCCGCTTTGGCGCCGAAAATAAAGGTACGGGGCGTAATGTCGAGGTCGGGATTTTCTTTGAGGCGGTTGTACAGATGCAGAATCTGCAGAGCGTTGAGCAACTGCCGTTTGTATTCGTGCAGACGCTTGACCTGTACGTCGAAAATCGAATCGGGATTGACGGTAACGCCGTTTGCCTGTTTGATATAAGCGGCAAGACGCTCCTTGTTGGCGTGCTTGATCTTAAACAGATTGTCCAACACTTCGTGGTTACCTTTGAACTGCATCAGATCTTCCAGCTTGTCGGCGTTTTTCAGGAATCCGTCGCCGATCAGCTCCTTGAGGTATTTGGTCAGAAGGGGATTGGCTTCGGCAAGCCAGCGGCGATGGGTGATGCCGTTGGTAACGTTGGTGAATTTTTCGGGCGCGATGTGATAGTAATCGGCAAAGACGTCCTTCTTGAGAATATCGGAGTGCAGTTCGGATACGCCGTTGACGGTGTGCGAAGCGACCAGACAGAGATTTGCCATACGGACTTCGCCGCCGTTGAGAATGGCGTTGTCGCTGATCTTCTTCCAGTCGTTGGGATAGAAATTCCACAGATCGGCGCAGTAACGCTGGTTGATCTCTTTGACGATCTGCATAATGCGCGGGAGCAATCTGCCGAACAGATCCTGCGGCCACTTTTCGAGCGCTTCCTGCATGACGGTATGATTGGTGTAGCTGATCGTGCGGGTCACGATGTTCCACGCTTCGTCCCAGCCGTAACCGTAATCGTCAAGCAGAATCCGCATCAACTCGGGGATACACAGCGTGGGATGAGTATCGTTGATGTGGATTGCAACGCGATCGGGCAGATTGCCGAGATCGGGGTTGCTCTTCAGGTGATTTTTGAGGATGGACTGAATGCTTGCCGAAACAAAGAAATATTGCTGTTTGAGACGCAACGATTTTCCTTCGATATGGTTGTCGGCGGGATACAGAATTTTGCTGATCGCTTCCGCCATCGCCTTTGCTTCGACCGCCTTGACGTATTCGCCGCGGGAGAATGCGTTCATATCGAGTTCGACGGGCGCTTTGGCGCTCCAAAGGCGCAAAACGTTGACGGCGCCCGAATCGTATCCGCTGATATTCATATCGTAGGGCGCGGCAACGATGGTCGTTGCGCCCTTGTGTTCGCAACGGAGTCTGCCGTTGTCCCAATGCTCTTCGACATATCCGCCGAACTTGACTTCGAAATAGTCGTCGCGGCGCTTCAGCCATACGTCGCTGAGTCCCAGCCAGTCGTCGGGCATTTCCATCTGCCAGCCGTCGACGATTTTCTGTTTGAAAATCCCGTAATCGTAACGGATACTGAACCCGCCCGCGGCATAACCGCAGGACGTCAGACTGTCCATATACGCGGCGGCAAGTCTGCCGAGGCCGCCGTTGCCGAGACCGGCGTCGGGCTCGATGTCGATCAGACGGTCGAGATCGAACTTCATCTCTTTGACGACGGACGCCATTTTGTCCAGCAAGCCGATGTTGTACAGATGATTCCTGAGCGATCTGCCGAGCAGGAATTCCATCGACATATAGTAAATCTGTTTGATCCCCTGCTTGCGGACTTTCGTCTTGAAGGCAAGGCGCTGTTCGGTCAGCAGATCTCTGGTAACAAGGCACACCGCCTTGTACATGGTTTCTTCGCTCGCCTCCTCCGCCGTGACGCCGAACATGGTGTTCAGCTTCTGGTCGAGGAGATCTTTGAGCTCTTTTTTAGTCATTTTGATCATTCGGTCGCTCCTATGTAGTGGATTCTTATGTATTGTATGCAAATCTCCCCTGGATGGGGAGTTGCACGACGAGGTTTTTCCGATTATGGGTGTAAACGGAATGATTTATTCGATGCTTTCGAAGAGTTCGATATATTTTTTTGCCGATTGCCGCCAGGAGAAATCCTCGTTCATCGCATTGGTGACGACGGCTTTCCACTCTTCTTCGTTGTAATATGAACCGAGCGCGCGGTTGATTGCGTCGAGCATGTCGTAGGCGTTGAAGGTCTTGAACGTGAAGCCCGTCCCCGTTTTTTCGACGGGATTGAAGGGAACGACGCTGTCTTTCAGCCCGCCCGTTTCCCGTACGATGGGGATGGAGCCGTAACGCATCGCGATCATCTGCGACAAACCGCAGGGTTCGTATTTGGACGGCATCAGGAACATATCGCTTGCCGCATAGATCTTGGATGCGAGATCGGCGGAGAAGTTGATCACTGCCGCAAGGCGATGCGGATAGCGTTTGGCAAGTTCTTGGAACGCGCTTTCGTACTTCCAGTCGCCCGTGCCGAGAATGACAAGCTGAATGTCTTTGCTCATCAATTCGTCGATGACGTGGAGGACGAGATCGAGCCCTTTTTGCGGGGTCAGACGCGTGACCATGCCGATCATCGGACGATCGACGACGGGAAGCCCGAGCAGCTCCTGAAGCCCCGATTTGTTTTTGGCTTTGCGTTTGATGCTCTTGACGCTGAAATGCTGGAACAAGGCGGGATCTTTCATGGGGTCGTACAGCTCGGTATCGATCCCGTTGAGAATCCCGGACAGTTTGAACTGACGGATGTCAAGGATTTTTTCCAGCCCGTAGGCATAGTACGGATCGAGAATTTCTTTGGCGTACGTCGGCGAAACGGTGACGACGCGGTTGGCGCATTCGATCCCGGCTTTGAGCATATTGGCGTTGTTGCGGTACTCGGCAATCCGATAATGGGATGCCGGAATCCCGAATACGTCCTCGATGACGAACTTGTCCATCGCGCCCTGAAACTCGATGTTGTGAATGGACAGCACCGTTTTCATAAACTTGTAGCCCCAGCGTTCGCGGTAGAAGAGATCGAGCATCAGCGGCGCAAGCGCGGTCTGCCAGTCGTTGCAGTGCAGGACGTCGGGATAAAAACTCATCAGCGGCATCACTTCGAGAATGGCTTTGGAGAAAAACGCAAACCGCTCTCCGTCGTCAAAATGTCCGTACAAGCCGTGCCGTTTGAAGTAGTATTCGTTGTCGATGAAATAGAAGTTGACGCCCTGATAGGCATACGAAAACAATCCCGCATACTGTTGCCGCCAGCCCAGCGGAACGATGACGTTGCCGAGGTAGCGCATATTCTGGCGGAATCGGTCGGGAATATCCTGATAGAGAGGCAATACGACGTTGACTTCCTGCCCTTCTTTGACCAATGCGGGAGGAAGGGCTGCCGCTACGTCGCCCAGCCCGCCCGTACGGATAAAGGGACCCGCTTCGGCGGTAGCAAACAAAATTTTCATAATAAAACCTCCTATACGATTTTATTTTTGACGATGACGATGGGATAGGTCGAAAAGCCGGAAATGTGACGGTTTTCGGTAATCGTCACCTTTTTATCGGTGATGGCATAGCACAGCGAACTCTTTTTCATGACGACGCCGTCTTCCATAATGATACTGTTGCGGACGATCGCGCCTTCTTCGATGCGGACGTTACGGAACAAAATACTGTTTTCTACCGTTCCGTTGATGACGCATCCGTCGGCGATCAGGCTGTTTTTGACCACGCCGTCCTGCCCGTAAACGGTCGGCACGCTGTCTTTGACCTTGGTATAAATTTTGCGTTCGGCGCCGAACAGTTCTTCGCGGATGTCGTATTGCAGCAGTTTCATGCTTTCGCCGTAATAGGACTTGACGTCGTCGATGATCGCGGCATAACCGCTCACTTCGTATGCATACAGCTTACCGTTGTCGAGCTCTTTGAACAGGATATCCTTTTCGAAGTCGACGCAACCGCGCGCATAAGCGTTTTCGACCATCGTGATCAGAACGTCCTTACGCAGGAGATAGATGTTCAGGCTGATCATACGGGGCTCTTCCGCTGGCGTTTCGACGATGCAAAGGTCGGTGATTTTGCCGTCGTCGTTTTTGCTGACCGCCACACGGCGCGAACTGTTGACGACCCCCTCGTGGCAAAGCACGGTCACGTCGGCACCCGTTGCAAGATGCTTTGCCAATACGTCTTCGAAATCGATATTGGAAGCAATGTTGCTGTTGCCGATGACGACATAGTCTTCGGGGGCGCGCTTAATGAATTCCATAATCGTATAAAGCGCTTCGATCTTGCCCTTGTATACTTCGCGCGAGGTATTGAGAACATACGGCGGGAACACCGCGATCCCGCTGTTTTTGCGATTGAGATCCCAGTCGCGTCCCATCCGGATGTGGTCCATCAGGGAGCTGTAATTGTTGCGAGTAATAATACCCACTCTCGTGATTCCGGAGTTGACGAAATTGCTGAGGGCAAAGTCGATCAGGCGGTACCTGCCGCCGTAGGGCAACGATGCCGTCGTACGGTGAATGGTCAGCTCGTTGAGCTTGGATTCGTTGCCGCTTGCAAACAAAACACCAAACATTTTATTGTTCATACCTTTAACCTCCGTATACCATTTCGCCCGCTTCGACGACGGCGGCGGTAGCGATTTTGCAGTCGGGACCGACGACGGCGATCTTCCATTCGCCGTGTTCGGGACCGCTTTGCGCCGACCCGACGACGGCTTCGGCGCCTACTTCGGCGTTCCAGCCGACAATGGCGTGACGGACGACCGCGCCGCTGCGAATCACGGCGCCCGGCATAATGATGCTGTCATGAATCGTTGCGCCGTCTTCGATATGCGCCCCGCGCGAAATCACGCTGTTTTCGACAAAGCCGAAAATCTCGCACCCTTCGCTGACAACCGAATTGCGGATCACTGCGCGTTCGCCCACATAGTGAGAAGGTTCCGCGGTATTCCGCGCATAAATTTTCCATTTGCGATCGTTAAGATTGATGCCGCTTGCGGGATCCAGAATATCCATATTGGCTTCCCAGAGCGAACTGATCGTTCCGACGTCCTTCCAGTATCCGTCGAACTCGTAGGTGAACAGACGTTCCCCGTTGATCAGCATGGCGGGGATGATGTTTTTGCCGAAGTCGTTGCTGCTGGACTTGTCTTCTTCGTCGAGAATCAGATATTTTTTGAGTTTTTCCCAGGTGAAGATATAAATCCCCATGCTTGCTTTGGTCGACTTGGGATGCTTGGGTTTTTCTTCGAATTCGTAAATCGACCCGTCGGGATTGGCGTTCATAATCCCGAAGCGCGAAGCGTTTTCGAGCGGGACGTCCAGGACGGCAATCGTGCATGCAGCTTCTTTTTGCTTGTGGTGGGCAAGCATTTTGCTGTAGTCCATCTTGTAAATATGGTCGCCCGACAAAACCAGAACGTATTCGGGATTATAACGGTCGATAAAATCGATGTTCTGATAAATGGCGTTTGCCGTCCCCTTATACCATTCGCCCGACTTGGCTTTCTGATACGGCGGCAGAACGAAAGCGCCTCCGTTCAGACGGTCGAGGTCCCAGGGTTGCCCGTTGCCGATATACTGATTGAGTTCGAACGGCTGATATTGGGTCAGTACGCCGATGGTATCGATATCGGAATTGATCGTGTTGGACAACGTGAAATCGATGATCCGATACTTGCCGCCGAACGGTACGGCAGGCTTGGCGACGTTTTGGGTCAATGCACCCAGCCGCGTCCCCTGCCCGCCCGCGAGCAGCATCGCGACGCACTCTTTTCTTGCTAACATAATGCTTCCTCCTTTTTGGGAATTAATCTGAGATAAACGGCGGAATTGCCTTCGAGATCGATGGTGACGGTATTGGCAAAGCCGTGATTTTCTTTGGGCTCCGAAGTATAAATTTCTTTAAGGGTGCTGTCGCCGCCGTAAACCGCGGCATTGCTGTTGAGCGCGACTTCGTAGTCGCCTTCGTCGGGTACGCCGAACTCGTATCCCTCCCGCTTGACGTCGGAAAAGTTGATCAAAACAATTACCTTGCGGTCGGACTTATCGACGCGCATAAAGGCTACGACGTTTTGAATATTGTCGTCGACGATAATCCATTTGAACCCGTCATAGGTATCGTCCAGCTCGTAAAACGGCGGATTGTCGAGATAAAAGCGGTTGAGATCGTGTACAAACTTTTTAAGTTGAAAATGGCTGTCGTACTCGAGGAGGAGCCAATCGAGCTGTTTTTGATAATTCCACTCGATAAACTGACCGAACTCGTTGCCCATAAAGTTGAGTTTTTTGCCGGGGTGTGCCATTTGGTAAGCGTAAAGCGACTTGAGTGCGGCGAATTTGTCGTGATAATTCCCCGGCATTTTGCTGATCATCGACGCTTTGCCGTGGACGACTTCGTCGTGGGAGAACGGGAGAATAAAGTTTTCGTTAAACGCATAGCTGATCGAGAACGTCAGCTTGTTGTGGGCGCCTTTGCGGAAAAACGGGTCGATCTTGACATAGTCGAGGATGTCGTTCATCCAGCCCATATTCCACTTGAAATTAAATCCGAGTCCACCGAGATCGGGCGGCATGGTCACCATCGGAAAAGCGGTCGACTCTTCCGCGACGGTGACGACGCCGGGATAGCGCGTCAGAATGGCTTTGTTGAGTGTTTGCAAAAACTGAATGGCTTCGAGGTTGTAATTGCCGCCGAATTTGTTGGGGCGCCACTCCCCGTTTTTGCGGTCATAATCGAGGTAAAGCATCGAAGCGACGGCGTCAAGCCGCAAGCCGTCGATATGGTAATACTCGATCCAGAAGCACGCCGCCGAAATCAGGAAAGATCGGACCGCGGGCTTGCCGTAATCGAACACCATCGTCCCCCAGCCTTTGTGTTCGCGCTTGAGGGGGTCGTCGTACTCGTATTGCGAAGTCCCGTCAAATTCGTACAGTCCGTGGCGGTCTTTGGGGAAATGGGAAAGCACCATGTCGAGGATGACGCCGATCCCCGCCTGATGCAGACAGTCGATCAGATACATCAGATCGTGCGGCGTCCCGAAGCGCGAAGTCGGCGCAAACAGACCGCTGACCTGATAGCCCCAGCTGCCTTCGAAGGGATGCTCGGTCAGCGGCATCAGTTCGACGTGGGTATAGCCCATATCCTTGAGATAAGGAACGAGATCCTTTGCGACGTCGCGATAGCTGAAATAATTGCCGTCCTCGTGTTTACGCCAGCTGCCGAGATGCATTTCGTAAATATTCATCGGGGACTCGTAAGGGTTTTTGCCCTGTCTTGCCTGATAATAGGCTTCGTCTCCCCACTTATAGCCGCCGATGTCGTAAATCTTGGACGCGGTCGCGGGCGGCGTTTCGGCATGAAGGGCAAAGGGATCGGCTTTCATAAAAACTTGACCGTCCGCGCCTTCGACCGAAAATTTGTAGTTGTCAAAGCGTTTCAGCCCCCGCACAAACCCTTCCCAAATACCGCCGCCGACGGGCTGCATCGGATTTTTGCCGCGATCCCACGCGTTGAAATCGCCGACGACCGAGACCGATCGCGCGTTGGGCGCCCAACAACGGAAGCGCCAACACTTCTTGCCGTCGTGTACGACGTAGGCAACTTTCATCATACGGTAAGACTCGAAGTTGGTCCCTTCGTTGAATAAGTAAATCGGAAAATTGAGTGTGCTTTTCGCCGTCATATTCACTCCCGTACCAAAGTGCGGCAAACCGTCAGCGGAATGTCCGGACTCAGGCGTCGAAATCTTATGCAATTTCCTTCAAAATCTTCCCCTTTGGTGCCGATTGCAACGACGGCGGAACCGCTCCCCGTCATCACGACGCGGGCAAACCCCGCTTCGACCATCCTTTGCCGAATCAATCCGACCGACGGATTCAGCGCGACAGCCGCCCGTTCGAGCGCATTGAAACACGCCTGTTCTCCCCGCAATACGGCGTCGATCTCTCCGCTTTCGCCTCCGATCCGATCGTACAGCGCATATGCCGCGCCGGTATCGACTTTCCCGCGGAACGCGACGGCAACGGGAGCGTCGATCGGTTCGACAAGCCCGAGCCTGTCCCCGACCCCTTGCACCCGGACGGGCTTTGCCCGCACCATTGCCGGAAGATCGGATCCGATTGCCGCAAGCGTCCGATCGTCGGGTTGCATCCCCGTCAACGCGGCGATTGCTCTGACGACGGCGGCGGCGTCGGCACTGCTTCCGCCCAGCCCCGCGCCTTCGGGAATCCGCTTGTCGATCCGCACCGCCACGCCGCTTAAGCCGAACCGCTTGCAAATCGCTTTTGCCGTCTTATACGCGACGTCGTCGGGATAGACCCTTCCGTCGGTATAGCAAACCGTAACGGTATCGGCAAGCGCAACGCACACGGTATCGGACAGCGTAATCGGCAAAATCACGGTATCGATCGTGTGATACCCGTTTGGCGCCTTGCCCGTAACGGCGAGGCTGAGGTTGATTTTGGCGTTTGCCGCAAGGATCGTAGCCTTTTGTGTTTCAGCGGAGATTTCCATATCCTTAGGGATATTATAAGGGATAAAACCTGCCCCGTCAATACGGAAACCCCAAAATATGGTAAATAAAAAGAATATATTATACTTTT